>NTKN01000024.1 GCA_002457715.1 Cryomorphaceae bacterium MED-G14 | reverse complement strand
TGGCAAATATAATCCTTTTCAATAATAAATGAAAAATACTCAAACTTATTTACTTTTGCTTTAATAATGAATTTACTTGTAGATATAGGGAATACATTAACTAAGATTGCTGTCTCTGATGGTAAATCTATACTAATAGAATTCAAATTAAGGTCAATTGATTTGGGTTTTATCAAAGATACTATAGAGGACAATAAAATAAAAAATAGTGCAATTTCGAATGTGAGAAAGCCTAATCGAAAACTATTTGATTTGTGTAATTCAAAATCAAATCTCTACACCTTTAATAAAGAAATTAGATTACCGTTTAAAAACCCATATGATGACGGTTTGGTAGGTGAAGATAGATTATCATTAATATTGGGAGCATATTCGATGTACCCACAAGATAATGTTTTAGTAGTTGATCTAGGAACTTGTATCACATATGATATCAAAACTTCTAAAAACGTTTATCAAGCAGGTGGAATTTCACCAGGTTTATCATTGAGAAAGAAATCTTTATCCTCAGGCACAGTCAATCTAAATGAAATAGATCCTGTATATCCAAAATCAATGATAGCTTCAGATACTCACAGTTCTATAAGTATTGGACTACTCATAGGAATTCAATCAGAAATTGAAGGAATGATTAGCAGGTATGAAAAAACATATAAAAATTTGAAAGTAATTATTTCTGGGGGTGACTCAATTTTTTTGTCTGGTAAGTTAAAAAACACCATATTTACAAATTCAAATTTTATATATAAAGGTTTGAATTATCTAATTGAATATAACCAAGTAAATGAATAGGTTTTTTTTAATATTCTTTTTTTTCTCACTCTCACTTTCCTCTCAAAAACTAAGTTATTCGCCTTATTCATACTTTGGAGCTGGTGATAAAGGTTTTACATCAACTGCTGAGAACCAAATGATGGGAGGTTTATTGGTATATTATGATAGTACTCATGTAAACCTTAATAATGCAGCATCGCTTTCCAAATTAAAATTTGTTAATTATAACCTAGGAATTGATATTAAATCTAATTCATTTAAAAATAATTCAATTAACGAAAAATCTACAGCTGCAGGTTTAAAATATATATCTGTTTCAATACCAACAAAGGTTTTTTCTTTTTCATTTGGATTAAAGCCAGACACTTCAGTTGGTTATTATCTTGAAAGTAATGATAATACTAAAACTATAGCTGAATTGAATAGGTTTGAGGGTGATGGTGGTATTAATAATGCATTTCTTTCTGTCGGATTTGAAATTTTAAAAAACTGGGGCCTAGGAATATCTTCATCTTATTCATTTGGAAACATAAATCATTACCACTCTAAGTTTCTTGAAGATATTGAATTATATACTAAAGTTTCAAACGAATCATCTCTAAGTGGTTTAAACGTTAGTTTTTCATCTGTATTTCAAACTAAAATTTCTGAAAAACTTACACTTAAAACCTCATTAAATTATTCTCAAGATTCCAAGTTAAAATCAAAAAATAATCAATCTATTTCTACACTTAAGCAGGATGGATCATATGGTGGAGATATTGAACAAAGTGACCTTGATGTTTTGGGTTTAAAACAAACAACATTTTTAATACCAAGTTCAATTAGTTATGGCTTGGGCATAGGTCAAGATAAAAAATGGTTTGTTGGTATGAGTTTGAAAAATCAAAATGGTGGAGGTTTTGAAAATCAAATAATGAACTTGGATAATGTTGAATTTAAGAGCTCTAAGCTCTATTCTTTTGGAGGTTTTTATTTACCTAAGTATGATTCATTTACTAGCTATTTAAATACCATAACTTACAGATTTGGAGTGAGATATGAATCTGGAGGACTTTATGTAAATGGTCATCAGATTAATGATTTTGGTATAAATTTTGGTTTAAGTTTACCACTTGCTAATTTGTCAAGTGCTAATTTAGGCTTTGAAATTGGTCAGCGTGGAACTAATAGTTCTGGACTCATTAAGGAAAATTATTTTAGTTTAAAGCTTGGATTTTCTCTAAATGACTTATGGTTTATTAAAAGTCTTTATAATTAAAAAATGTTTATGAAATATTTTGTTTTAATTTTTTCGTTTTTTTCAATTAGTTATATTAATGCTCAATCAAGTGATGATTGTATAAGTAATCTATCAATTTTTGCTGAATATTATAAAGTAAAAAATTATGAATCGGCTTATGAGCCTTGGATGAAAGTTAGAAAAGAATGTCCAAAAATAAATGCAGCAATATACTCCTACGGAAAAAGGATGTTAGAACACTTTATTAATTCCTACGATGGTGATGTCAAAATTGCATATCAAAATGATCTTTTAAGTCTTTACGATGAGTGGTTAATTAATTTTCCAAGTTTGAAGGGAAGAAAAATAATTGGTGAAATTATATCTAACAAAGCCCAAGCAATGCTTGATAATAATCTAGCCTCTAATTCTGAAATATACAATACATTCAATAGTGCCTACGCGCAGGACAGATCTAGTTTTGATGACCCTAAACCTCTTTACAATTATTTTAAAACTTATTACGAATTATATAAGTCTGGCGAGGGTGATGTAACTCTTTCACTTGTTTTTGATAAGTATGAAGACATATCTGAAAGATTTGAAGAAGTTATTGATGGCTATTCTAAGCAGCTGGATATACTACTAAAAAAAGAAGAGTCCGGACAATCTTTATCCTCAAGAGAAAAATCAAACAAAAGAGCCTTTGGTATCAACTCAAATGCCTCCACAATTTATCTAAAAAATTTAAATGCAATAATTGCCAAAGAGTCAACATGTGAAAATTTAATTCCATTATACAGAAAGAATTTGGAGGAAAATAAGCAAAATCCAATATGGTTAAACAGAGCAGCAAGTAGAATGGATAGTAAGGATTGCTCTGATGATCCTCTTTTTGTTGAATTAGTTGAACTATTACATAACTTAAATCCTTCAGCAAACTCAGCATATTATTTAGGTTTATTAAATGATAAAAAAGGTAATGAGTCTGAGGCACTAAAATTTTATAATGAATCTATTGAGTTAGAAACAGACAATATCAAAAAAGCAAGAATATTATATAAGATTGCCTCAAAATATAAAAAAACCAATCAGTTTTCTAAATCTCGAAATTATGCAAGGAGAGCTCTAGAATATCAACCCTCTTTGGGAAGTGCTTATCTGCTCATATCAAATTTATACGCATCAAGTGCAAATAATTGTGGTAATACTCAATTTGAAAAAAGAGCTGTTTACTGGTTAGCGGCAAAAGAAGCTCGCAAAGCTGCCAATATTGATGCTAGTGTAAGAAAAACTGCTATCAGAACTGCAGAAAGTTATGAAGGAAGAGCTCCATCAAAAACTGATATATTTACTGAAGGAAATGCTGGTAAAACTATAAAATTTAATTGTTGGATAGGTCTTTCAGTTACGGTGCCAAGTTTATAATGAATTATAAAATATTTTTTTTTATAATTTGTTCTGTATTTATTTTTTCTTGTGAAAGTTATTTTGATGATGTAAAAAAAATAAATTCTAGCGGACTAATCCCTGCAGGCAAAACAAAAAATTTTATTTTAAAATATACTGATTCAGCAAAAATTAAAGCTGTACTAAAATCTCCCTTAAATGTTGATTACACTAATCAAAATTTTCCATACTCTGAATTTCCTGAAGGTTTAAATATAGAATTCTTTGATTTAAAAGAAGGATCTACTAAAGTTTCTTCCAATTATGGTATTGTATATTACTCGACAAAAATTGTAAGTTTAGAGGGAAATGTTATTATTCAGTCTCCAGATAGTTCTTTTATTAAATCAAATCAAATTTTTTGGGATCCTGAACAGGAATGGTTATTCACCGAAGAAAAAATTGTTTTTTCTAGTGACGATTACAACATAAGAGCTCAAAAAATGGATGCTGATCGCTCATTTAAATTATTAAAAACAGGTAAATTAGATGGTAGTTTTATATTTGAAGATAAATAATAGTCTATGAAATATCCACTAATTTTTGATTATTTATATTTATTTATTGCTGTTTTTATTTTTTGTGATATTATATTTTTTAAAGAATCATTTTCAGGAAATGAAATTTTAATTTTTTTCGGTTTTATGTCTTTATTTATGTTCTTTTTTAGAAGATATTTTAGAAATAAGTTTAATAAAAGAAATAAATGATTTTAAAATATTTTTTCATGAAACTTATCACTTGCTTTAGTTTTAAGCATCTATTTGAGTTAATTATTCTTTAGATTAATATTTATCTAATTTCCGTGATTATTTGTATTTTCGTCTATTAAATTTTAAACAATGGCAGTATTAGGTAGTTTAAGAAGAAACTCTTTCGTTTTAATCGCAGTTATTGGAATGGCTTTATTCGCCTTTGTAATTGCTGGAGTCTTTGATGGTAATTCTTTTCAATCTCAAGATCCTATCGGGAAAGTAAATGGTGAAGTTTTGTCATTAAATGACTTTAGATCTAAAGTTGATTTATTTCAAAAATCTTATAATTTTAATGAATTACAATCAATTAATACTGCTTGGGATCAAGCAGTAAGAAATGAATTATTTAATCAAAAAATTACTGATATAGGTTTAAGTTCAGGAAAAGATCACTTGGAATACTTCATTTCATCAAACCCTAATTTTTATGAAAATGAAAGGTTTTTAAATGATGCTGGAATATTTGATATGAGTTTGTTTAGTAATTTTATTTCTGAATTAAAAGACTTTGATCCTCAAGGCTATACGCAATGGAGCTTACAAGAAAATGATTTTAAAAATCAAATTAATATTGATTTATATTTAAACATGGTTTCCTCTGGAATTAATTCTAATGTTTTCGAGGGTGAAAAAGAGTTTCTAAAATCTAATGAATTGGTTGATATTTCATTTGTTAAAATTCCTTATCAATCAATTGATGATAGCTTGGTTTCTGTTTCAAATTCTGAAATTTCAAAATACATAAAAGATAATCCTAAAGATTTTAAACAAGAAGAATCGAGAGACATAAAGTACGTTCTTTTTGATGAAAAACCATCTGCTAAAGATGAAAGAGAGTTAAGAGCAAGACTTTCTGAAATGTTAGTTGAAAAAGAGGAATATAATCAAGTTTCAAAGCTAAATGAAGTTTTTCCAAGTTTTTTAACTACTAAAGAGATTGACTTATATCTTGAGGATAATTCTGATATTCCATTTGATACAATCTACAGACCGAAAGGTTTTTTCTCGTCTAATCACGGAGAGTTAATTTTTAACCTTGATAAAAATAGAACTTATGGACCATATGTAGATGGAGAATATTTTAAAGTTACAATGCTACTTGATAAAAAAAATAATGGCAATGTTAGAGCAAGTCATATATTAATTTCATACTCTGGTGCACAGGGATCAACTTCTCAGATTTCTAGAACCAAAGATGAAGCTAAATTAGAAGCTAACAGAATCTTGAGGTTAGTTAGGGCAGATTCTAATAATTTTTCTACTCTTGCACTTGAAAATTCTGATGGACCATCAAAAACAAATGGTGGAGATCTTGGGTTTTTTCAAGAGGGTGTAATGACAAAAGCCTTTAATGATTTTGTTTTTAAAAACAGAGTAGGTAGAATAGGAATGGTTGAAACTGAGTTTGGGTTCCATGTTATTAAAATTACTGCTAAAGAAGATTTAGTTAAAGTCGCAACTCTTGCTTTGAGAAATATCCCATCTGAAAAAACAAGTGATTCTATATTCAACATAGCTTCAAAGTTCGAGATTGAGCTTTCTAGTAATGGAAATATTGATGAAGTTGCTGAAAATTTGAGGCTGGAAGTTAAATCTCAAAATAATATTAGCAGGCTTGACCATGACTTACCTAGTTTACCTAACCAGAGAAAATTGGTTCAGTGGTTATATAATGATAAAACAACTATTAATGATTACCAAAGATTTGATATTTCTAGAGGAGGTTATGTAATTGCTCAGTTGGTTGATAGTAAAGATGAAGGTTTACAAAGCAATGAGATGGCTTTATTAAACGTACTACCAAAGCTTCAAAATGAAAAAAAGGCAGAGATTATTTTCAAAAGAAATAAAGAAAATAACACACTTGAAGATTTAGCAAAATCTAATAACATTCAGATAATCAATGTTGATGCAATCAATAAAAATACGCCTGTAGTATCCCAAGCTGGATATGAACCTGGTTTAATTGGTAAAGCTTTTTCATTAGAGCTGGGTGAAGAATCTGAATTATTTAGTGGAGAGACTGGTGTGTATATGATAAGATTAGATAAAAAAGATAGCAGTACTAAAAAACCAAACTCATTTAGATCATTTCAAAACCAATTATCATCTTTATATAGATCTAACATTGATTTTCAAATTGTTGAGTCATTAAAAGAATCTGCTAAAATTGAGGATAATAGATCTTCTTATTATTAAAAATTTGATATAAACGAGTAAAGGAAATAGAATAAAAAAATTATAGTAATTATAGTTTTAAATACTGTACCTACTAAAACTCCAATTAAAGACCCTAATGCAGGTAAAAATGATTTTGTAATATTTTTATTTGATATTATTTCGCCAGTAAATGCACCTATGAAAGGTCCAAAAATTAAACCTAGTGGACCAATTAAAAATAAACCAAAAATAAGACCAATTGTAGCCCCTAATTGACCTCCTTTAGTTCCTCCAAGTTTTTGAACGCCGACAATTGGAATAATATAATCTAAAACTGAAATTGTAATTGCAATTAAAAATGTGGTAAATAGAAACCAAAATGAAAAACTAACATAATTTGTAAAATTTAGTGCCAATAGACCAAACCATGATGCAATCGGTCCAGGTAAGATTGGAAGAAAGCTGCCTAGCAATCCTATTAAACATAAAATTAATCCTATCACCGAAAGTAAAATATCCATAGTAATTATTAATACAAATTTTGTAATTTCATATGGGATGAACAATATAAAATTAATTTATATTTTTTTTATTTTAATTAGTGGGTGTCAATATAATTTAAATAATCAACCTGATTTAATAATAAATCAAGAAACAAAATGGGCGATTACTGATGAACACCCATCAACAGTAGAATGTGATAAAATAATCGATAAAAAGAATCGTATTCAATGCTTCAACTCTTATATTTCTGATTTATTTGTGCAAAATATAATGAAGGATTTAGTTCTAGAAAATTCAAATAGTAATGATACAATTTTTTTTGATTTAACTTTTGATAGTAATGGAAAAATTATTGTAGAAAGTATGACTGGAAATAATGAAATCATTAGTTTAATAGATGATATTAAAAAAAAAGTTGAAACTTTTCCAAATATTCTTCCTGCTACTAAAACTAATTTAGGAATTGCAGTAAAATCGAAAATTAAATTACCAATAATATTTAAGTCAGATTAATGGATACAAAAATAATTTTAGGAATTGATCCTGGAACTAATGTAATGGGATATGGAATTATTTCAATTACTGGAGAAAAAGTAAAGCTGATTGATTTTAGTGATTTTAGTTTAAAAAAATTAGATAATCATTATTTAAAACTTAAAAATATTTTTTCTTATTTAACTAAAATTATAGATAAATATAATCCAGATGAAATTGCTATTGAAGCTCCTTTTTTTGGAAAAAATGTTCAATCTATGCTAAAGCTGGGAAGAGCTCAAGGTGTAGCAATGGCTGCTGGACTAATGAAAGAAATTCCAATAACTGAATACTCCCCAAAAAAAATTAAAATGGCTATTACTGGAAATGGAAATGCATCAAAGGAGCAAGTTGCTAAGATGTTACAAAGTATTTTAAAATTTAAGGAAATACCCAAAAATTTAGACTCAACAGATGGATTAGCAGTTGCAATGTGTCATTTTTATAATTCAAAAAAAATAGGATCTCTGGGAAAAAAAAATTCCAGTTGGGATGCTTATGTAAAAAATAATCCTGAAAAAATTACCTAATTGGCTGGTATATATATTCATATTCCTTTTTGTAAGCAAGCTTGTCACTACTGTAATTTTCATTTTTCTACAAATCTCAAATCAAAAAAAATAATCATTGATTCTATAATAAAAGAAATTAAGCTTAAGTCAAAATTTGAAAATGAGGAAATTGAAACAATTTATTTTGGTGGAGGAACCCCAACTCTTTTAACATCATTAGAAACTGAAGCTATCTTAGACTGTATTTATAAATACTATAAAGTAAAATCAGAATCTGAGATTACGATCGAGGCTAACCCTGATGATATAAGAATTGATAAATTAAAATTTTTAAAAAAATTATCATTTAATAGATTGAGTATTGGAGTCCAATCATTTATTGATAGTGAACTTAAATTAATGAACAGAGCTCACAATTCTCGTAAAGCCATCAGATCAGTTGAAGTTTCAAAATCAATATTCAATAACATTTCAGTTGATTTATTATATGGTCTGCCAAACTCTAATATTGAAACATTGGATCACAATATTAATATTTTACTAGATTTTGATATTAAACATATTTCATCGTATGCACTAACGTTGGAACCTAAAACTGCTTTAGAAAAATTTATTAAAAAAGATCTTGTTGAACTTCCAAATGATGATATTGTTTTTGAACAATTCAAACATGTAAATAAAGAATTAATTAGTAATGACTATGTAAATTATGAATTATCAAGTTTTGCAAAAAAAAATTTTTTTTCAAAAAATAATACTGGTTACTGGTTAAGAAAAAAATATATTGGAATTGGTCCTTCAGCGCACAGTTACAATGGAGTTTATCGAAGTTGGAATATTTCAAATAACAAAAAATATATTGATCAGATTCAATCTGGAAAGTTATTTTATAAAAAGGAAATTCTTACGAAGATAGATCAATATAATGAGTACATTATGACTGGTTTACGAACAATGTGGGGAATTTCTATAAATTTTATTGAAAATAAATTTGGTAAAAATTTCAAAAACCATTTTTTAAAATCCATTAAGAAATATATTGAACAAAAGCTCATACATATTTCAAATGGTATGTATATAACAACTGACTCTGCTAGATTTCTTGCAGATGGAATTGCTGCAGATTTATTTATAATTGATTTAACAGAATAAATTAATTTTTATTTTGTAAAAAATTTATAAAAATTTGAAATTGTTTCAATTCCATTGTAATAGTTTGATAAACCGAAGTGTTCATTCGGCGAATGAATAGCATCACTATCTAAACCAAACCCCATAAGTATAGTTTTTACACCTAATTCTTTTTCAAATTGAGCGATGATTGGAATAGAACCTCCATCTTTAACAGAAAATGGTTTTTTATTATACACAGAATTATAGGCTTCACTTGCAGCTAAATATGCTTTAGAATCAGTAGAAGTTATATAGGGTTCTCCACCATGATGTTCATTAACTTTAAGTTTCATTCCAGTTGGGGTCATTTTTTTCATGTAATCTTTGAAAAGTTTACTAATTTTCTTCCAATTTTGGTTGCTAACTAACCTCATCGAAATCTTTGCAAATGCTTTACTAGGTATTACAGTTTTTGAACCTTCGTCAGTATATCCCCCCCAAATTCCATTAACATCAAGACATGGCCTTATCGATTTTCTTTCTAATGTAGTATATGATTTTTCACCAAGTACATCAGTGATTTCCAATGAATTTTTAAATTCATTCATATCAAATGGTACTAAGCTGTCTTTTTTTCTTTCTTCATCCGAATATTCAATTACGTCATCATAAAAGCCGGGAATAGTAATTCTATTATTTTCATCGTGCAAATTAGAAATCATCCTAGCTAACGAATTAATTGGGTTTGCAACACTTCCTCCATAAAGACCTGAGTGTAGATCTCGGTTTGGTCCAGTAAGCTCAACTTCTAAATATGCAAGCCCTCTTAGTCCAGTAGTTATCGAGGGAGTTTCTTTATCAATCATACCTGTATCAGAGACAAGAATAATATCACATTTAAGTTTCTCTTTATTTTCTTTTACAAAAACTTCTAAATTATCACTTCCAATTTCCTCCTCACCTTCAATCATAAATTTTATATTACATGGAACTCCACCAGTATTGTTTAAAACTTCAATTGCTTTTAAATGCATATACACTTGACCTTTATCGTCACAAGATCCTCTAGCAAAGATTGCTCCCTCAGGATGAATATTTGTTTTCTTAATAATTGGTTCGAATGGATCAGAATTCCATAGTTCAATTGGATCAACTGGTTGTACATCGTAATGTCCATATATTAAAACTGTTGGAAGATTTGGGTCCTTAATTTTTTCAGCATAAACTATAGGATAACCAGCAGTTTCACAAATTTCACAATTGTCCAAACCCAAGTTTTTTAATTTATTCTTTAAAAAGCTTGCAGCATCTCTAACACTATCTTCATAATCCTTAATTGCACTTATTGAAGGAATTCTTAATAAATCAAAAAGCTCATCTAATAATCTTTCTTTATTGTTTTCTATATATGTTTTTACATCCATAATAAATCTTAAACAAATTTAACTAAATACAATTTTTATACATTAATAAAACATCTATTTATTTTAATAATCTTGCTTATATTTGCTTCCGTTTTGCGGGTGTGGTGAAATTGGTAGACACGCTAGATTTAGGATCTAGTGCTTCACGGCGTGGGGGTTCGAGTCCCTTCACCCGCACATTAAAAACCTCAACTTAATTGGGGTTTTTTAATTTACTTATCATGATGAAAAAATTATTTATAATAATTTTTATTTTAATTTCAATACCTATGAATAGTCAAAGTATAGATTTGGTTAACCCTAAAGATAATATTGGTATTGAGAATTGGATTATTGTGAACGATGATGTAATGGGAGGTATATCAAAATCAAAACTTTACATTGATAATTATAATAATTTAGTATTTAATGGTTATTTATCTCTAGAAAATAATGGAGGGTTTGCTTCTTGTAGATTAAACCTAAATGAAGTAAACCTTGAAGCTATCAAATCATTTTCAATCAAATATAGGGGTGATGGTAACATTTATAAATTAAGAATTCAACAATCTAACAGAAGAGCTTCATACTCAATTGACTTTAAATCTAAAAAAGATCAATGGCAGGAAGTTAAATTATCAATCAAAGATTTCGTAGCTACTTGGAGAGGATTTACCTACTCAGATTACCCTGAGATCGAACTAGATAAAATAAACTCATTGGGTATACAAATTTCAAATAAACAAGAGGGAAATTTTAAATTAGAAATTAAAGATATCAAAGCAAATTATTAAAAATTAAGCTTGTTAATTTGATGTGTGAGCTTTAATCCAGTTTGAATGATGTTTTCTAACTGTATCCCACGGCACCCCATGTCCAACGTTGTCCAGTTCAATTAATTTTAATTTATCTTTTGGAGTACCTATTAATTCTTTCCATGGTTTATAGCTTTCCTCGAATCCAAAAATACCATCTTCCTTGCCTACAATGTGTAAAATAGGTGTTTTAATCCTTCTAACATAATAATGAGCTTCAACTTCTTTTCTTGATTTTTGCATCATTAATCCTCCAACTAATAATACTGCAGCTTTAATTCTGTCATCGATTGCCAATAAATAATTTGATGTGGTTGAACCCCAACTAGCACCAAAATAAGATAAATTTTCAAAATTAAAATCATTTCTAGATTCAATGTAATCAAGCGATCTTTTATAATCTTGACCAATCTTTATAATAGTATTTTTATATTTCTCAGAATCATTTGGCCAAAACGTATTATGAGTTTTTTCTCTGGAGTAAGTATTGTGATAAACAGGATGTATTATTGCATATCCTTCATCAATTAAATATTTAAAACGGTTAAATGTTTGATTTAACAAATTATTGTGGTTATTAGTTCCAATTGAACCTGCTGTTGGATATATAATTATTGGGTCATATTTGTCTTTAAATTTATTTGAATATAAAATAAAACCAAATAGTTTTTCATCATTTTCATATGTAGTATTCATTTCAAATCTTTGTGCTGTATATCCATCCCGAAAACTTTCAATATTTGAGGTTTTAGAATTGAGTGGTTGAGAATTATAATCAAATTGTGATTTATAAACATCAAAAACCTCATCACTAACATCCTCGATTTCATAAAAATTTCTTTTAAACTCAGGTATAATATCACTATCTAATTTAGATTGACCATTTGTTAGATTTTTAGATAATCTAAAACCATTTCCGATACTTCGGTCAAATGGAGAAAGACTATAGTAATTGTTGAAAGTATAAGACGATTCATTAAACGCACCTCCCATAATAGAAAACTTTTCTTGATTATAACCATTAGGGTTTGAGGTCCATTCTTTAACATTTCCACCAATATTATTTAATCCATTGAAAGAACCTGATTCATTAGTAACTTCTCTTAATTGTGTAGAATCATAATTACTATTCCTTGTTACATATTGATTTACGTTTCCAAGATCTTCAGGATTTCCTGATGCTAGTAGCCATTGATAAACGTTTGGTAAAGATAAATTTAAAAATTTAGCATAAGCTCTTGCTTCAAACCAGCTTATTCCTGTTACAGGATAATTATCAAGTCCAGTTGGAAATTGTCCGTATGCCCAATTTGAAGGTCCAGGTCTTCCATATCTGTCCGTAAACATCTTTATTGAAGAATTAAAATCGTAGGTTTTATTACCAACTTGGAAGGGAAAGTCCCAATAAACTGGATTTTCATATCCGCCAGCATTTACAAACTCTTGGAAATCTTTATTAGAAACTTCATTTTCTGCGATACTAAATGATTCAATATTTATATTTTCAAAGTCTAATCCTTGTAACCACATACGTCTGGCTGTAATTCCTAAAAACGGCTTATGACCAGTAGGTATTTCGATTGTATTTTCAGGAAATCTATAGTCATGATTATTTCTTGACTTTTCAATAAATTCAGCATTATCATAACTAAATTTAAGGTAGTGGTATTGATAATTATTTGGAACTACAAATGAATCAATGGGAGTTTTTCCAATATAATTATATGTAGAATCACCGGGATACATTACGCTAACATCAATTCCTTTTTTATCTGTTTTAAGCTTTACATATCTACTAGATTTACTGTAATAGTTTTTTATAATTTCATTCTTTGGATATCTTTTAAGCAGGTCCCTTGACATTATAAAAGATTTAGATATTTTACCACTATCAAAAACCTCAATAAGCTCTGGAATAATTTCGTTTACTAGATTTTGGTTTGTATTTATTTTTCTAAAAAAATAAATAAAAATTATTAATACCAAGCCTGAAGAAATAATACCTACTATTAATCTAGTTTTAGATTTTTTTTCTAATTTTTTATTTGAAGAATTAGTATTTTTTCTTTTTACAAAATATATGTAAATACTAAATATAAATGCCAGTAAAAGAACAATTAATATAATATTGAAATAAAAGCTACTAATTTCATATTTTTTGAAAAGCCAATCAATTCCTTGAAGAACTCCAAAAACTATTGCAATAAATCCTCCTACTAGTTGGACATATTTATTAGAACTGTCATTCATCTCTCATAAATTTACAAAAAAGTATTAATTATTTCTTTTAACCCATATTTCGTGTAAAGGATCGCCCTTACTACTAAAACCTTTATGATTCCACTCATCATTAATTAACTCATAATCGAATTTTAATTTTATTCCTGCTTTTGAATTATCTCTTGAAAAAAATTCAACATTTTCAGAATAAATTCCATTCTCAGTAGTGTAAGTACCACCTCCAGTACCCATGAATTGTTTTGTAGCAGTGTTATAAGCAATCCATTGAAACCTTTTTCCAGAAAGTAATTTCATAGTTTTTCTAGGGCCATCAATTGATCTCATTTGTTTTTTACCATTTCTATATCTACCTCCCATTAGCCATGCACCTTCTAATTTACCTTCTGATCCATTATCAAATCTATTCCATGTTCCTTGCATTGAGGGAATTGAAATTGAATTTTCATCAATTATAATTTTAAATGTAGTTTCAGATCCAACTCTTTCAGGGTTTGTGGTGTCAAATTCTACTTTCTCTGTCAAATTTTCTCCATTTAACTCCCATGTTCCACCATTGGTATAAATAAATTCACCAGTTTTTGCATTAAAAATACTTATCGATTGATATCCTTGAGTTGTAAATATTACAATTTCTTTTTGCAACACTCCATTATCATTTTTCTGAACTCTTTCCCATGCACCAATTAAGCTTTGTGAATTCATACTAAATGAAATAAGGAAAATAATAATAATGGAAAATATTTTTTTCATAATGATATACTTTTTATAATTCGGTCACTTGCTCCAGTCCTATTTTTTAAATATTTAGATATTATTTTACTTAGTTTTTGTCTATAATTTCCATCACTAATCAATTTATCAAATTGATTATTAAATTCAATCTGATTTCTAATAGAAATAACTCCACCTTTATTAACCAAATCAACAGATTCTAAAAATTTTTTATAGTTTTTACCAATTACAACAGGAATATCAAAAACACAAGCTTCTAAGATATTATGCAAACCTGTATTGCCCATTCCTCCACCTATGTAAGCAATTTTACAATAACTATATAATTTTTTTAGGTCGCCAATAGTATCTACTAATAAAATATTTGATTGAATTTTTTCATCTGAAAAATAGGAAACTGGAACTGAAAAATTATGTTTAATTCTTTTTAAATTATCATTTGAAGTATTGTGTGGTGCAATTATCCAAAATAAATCTTCATGATTATTTTTTTTAATATATTCTGTAATAATTTCTTCATCTTCTTTCCAAGTACTTCCACAAACAATTATTTTTTTATTTTTCGATAACTCCTCAAATTTATCAATCCTATTGTTAAGATTTAACTGAAGTTTTACTCTGTCAATTTTTAAACTTCCAACAATTTCAACATTATTTATTTCATTTTCATTAAGTACATGTTTAGAGTTTTGATCTTGTACAAAAATTTTATCAAATGTTTTTATTTTATTTATTATCCATGAATTAAAAAAATTAAAATACCAGTCTGTTTTTTTGAAGTTAGCTTCAATCAAATATTTTTTAGACCCATGATGATGTAATTCATCAATATAATTAGGCCATATTTCTGATTTTACGAAAACTGAAATACATGGATTAATTATTTTAATAAATTTTTGAGAATTTGTTTTAGTATCTAATGGTAAATAAAAAGTGTAATCAATTTCACTTATTCTTTTTTTTAATTTAAAACCAGACTCGGAAAAAAAAGTTAAAATAATTTTGTAATTAAATTTTTTTTTTAGTTTGAGAATTAATGGTACAGCAAGTTCATATTCACCGAGTGATGCAGCATGAAACCAAATGTGATTATCTCTAGAATTAATTGATGAAGAAATTTTATTAAAAGTATCTTTTCTTAATTCTAAAAACCTTTTGACCCTTTTATTAAAAACACCTATTGAAGGAAGAAGTGATGCTATTAGATTTATTAATATTCTGTATAATAAATTCATCAATACTAAAGTAATACATTTAGAAATAGTAAATTTGGATTAAATTTTTTTTATGAAAAAAATTCAAATGGTAGACCTTCAAAGTCAGTATAATAAGATTAAGGATGTGGTTGATAGTTCTATCATTAATGTAATAGAAAATGCCTCATTTATAAATGGTCCGACTGTAAAAAGTTTTCAAAAAAATCTTGAAGATTACCTTGGAGTTAAACATGTAATTCCTTGTGCCAACGGAACTGATGCCTTACAGATAGCTATGATGTCCTTAGATTTGAAACCTGGAGATGAAGTAATTACCACAAACTTTACTTTTGCAGCTACCGTAGAGGTTATCTCTCTTTTGAATTTAAAACCTGTTTTGGTTGATGTAGAATTAGATAGTTTTAATATTGATTGTAATAAGATAAAAAAAGCCATTACTTCAAAAACAAAGGCAATTGTTCCAGTTCATTTATTTGGACAGTCTGCTGATATGGAAAAAGTTACGCAAATAGCTAAAGAATATAATCTTTATGTTATTGAAGATAATGCTCAAGCCATAGGTGCTTCATTTCAGTTTAGCACAGGAATTAAGAGAAAAACTGGGACTATTGGAGATATAGGTACTACATCTTTTTTTCCTTCAAAAAATCTAGGTTGTTTTGGTGATGGTGGAGCTTTATTCACAAACAACGACGACTTAGCTTATAAAATTAGAGGAATCGTGAACCACGGCATGTATGAAAGATATCATCACGATGTTGTTGGTGTTAATTCAAGATTAGATTCAGTTCAGGCTGCAGTCTTGGATGCCAAATTACCACACTTAAATTCTTACAATAAATCACGACAAACATCAGCAAAAAAATATACTGAGCTATTAAAAGGTTGTGATAAAATAAAAACTCCGATGTTTTCTAATGGATGTATAGATGTATGTTCAAATTGTCATTGTCATGTTTTTCATCAATACACAATTAGAATTCTAGACGATAAAAGAGATGATCTATCAAAATATTTATCTGATTTGAAAATACCTTTTGGTATATATTACCCAATACCTTTACATAAACAGAAGGCTTATGAGAATAAAGATTATGATGATGAAGATTTTTTAAATACAAACCTTTTATCAAGCCAAGTTATCTCCTTACCAATGCACTCTGAATTGACTGATGAACAGATTGAATATATTTCAGGAAAAATAATTAAATTTTTAAACTAAAGCTGATTTAGTTAAGCAGTCCCTGTTGATTTTTCTGATTAGCCCTTGTAAAACTTTACCTGGACCAACCTCAATGAAATCATTTATACCATCATTAATCATATTATTTACAGTTTGTGTCCAAAGTACAGGGTTTGTTAACTGGTTGATTAAATTATTTTTTATTTCACTTATTAATAAAGTCTTATTAGCATTAAAATTTTGATAGATTGGACATGATGGTTCGCTAAAATTAGTACTGTCAATTGCTTCTTTAAGTTCAGACTTTGCATCATTCATCAGTGATGAATGAAATGCACCGCCAACAGGTAGAATTATACTTCTTCTCGCACCTAATGAATTAAATTTTTCACAAATATCTTTTACAGCATTAATTTCACCTGAAATAACAACCTGTCCTGGACAATTAAAGTTTGCGGCAATTACATTTCCGTTATAATTTGTACATATTTCTTTAATTTTTTCATCATCTAATCCTAGAATTGCTGCCATTGTCCCATTAGTATTTTCACAAGATTTTTGCATGGCTTTTGCTCTGAGAAAAACTAATTTAAGACCATCTTCAAATGAAATTGTATTATTAGCAACTAATGCAGAAAACTCACCAAGTGAGTGACCAGCAACAGCTGCAGGTGATTGGGTTTCCCTAAGAATTGTTAGCTCTGCAATTGAATGTAAAAAAATAGCTGGTTGAGTTACCTTAGTTTGCTTTAATTCATCATCACTACCTCTAAACATAATTTTTGATAATGAAAATCCTAAAACTTCATCACTTTGATCAAACAAAAGTTTTACTTTTTTATTTGACTTATATAACTCATGACCCATTCCTGAGAATTGAGATCCTTGTCCGGGAAATACAAATGCACTCATTTTATCTATCGTTTTTTATCATATCTAATAAAAGTAAAGTCGTAATTATGTTTTAAATCTTTTTTTCTTTGATCTCTTTGAACTTCAATCCATTTTTCAGGATCAATTTGAGGAAAATATGTATCTCCATCAAATTCATGATGAACTCTTGTTAATTCAATTCTATCAGCAATTTCCATTGCTAATTTATAGATCTCCCCTCCTCCGATTATGAAAGGCTGTTTATCGTTTATTGATTTTTCTAGAGCTTCATTTAGAGATGAAACTACAGTTACATTATCAGCAACATAATTAGAATTTCGAGTAATAACAATATTAGTCCGATTTGGAAGAGCCTTGGGCATAGATTCAAATGTTTTTCTTCCCATTATAACATGATGATCTTTTGTTAAGTTTTTAAAGTGTTTTAAATCATCGCTTAAATGCCAAATAAGCTTATTTTCTTTACCAATAACATTATTTTCATCAACTGCAGCGATTATTGTTATTAAATTTGATTTACTATAAAATGTTTCAGATTTAGAAATTACTTCTGCTTCACTATAGTGTTCTTTTTTAAGTTCTAAAATTTTATTTCTTTGTAATTCCATCAATAATCTAGTTTGCTTTTTTTCCCATTTTTTTCCTAAAAATCTATTAGTTACATAAACATCAAAAGCGTGAAATAAAATTAAAAAACACCAAACAAGAAAAATCCATACAGACCAGGAGTATTTTAAAAATATTAATTCATTCCCAATCTTTAAAAGAAAGTTCAGGACAAATAAAAAAGAAGAAAAAAATAAAAAAATTATAAAATGATAATAGAGTAATTTTTTTTGACGAATTCTTTTTTGTGCATTTTCAAGAAATTCTATTTGTTCTTGATCAATTTTGGAACTACTTTTATCCATCGTGATGCTAAATTAAAACAATATATTATTAAATGAGATTTATAAAACAAAAAAACGAGATCTATTTTGATAATGCCAAAATGGGACCAATTTATGAGGAACTCTATAATTGGAGACTTTCATATGAAAGCAATCTCTTTAATAATAAAAGTAGTGTTAGAGATGGTCACGAAATATTTTTCAAAAAATTAAAGTCTCATGTTAAGTTATTCTTTAATGCACAAAATGATGATGTTTTATTTTCAAATAGTTTTACAAGTGGTTTTAATAAATTACTCAGTAATATCGATAAAAAAGCAAAGTTTTTGTGTATAGAAAAGGATTATCCATCAATTAGTAAATCAATTAAAAATTTCAATTTTAAGTTAGTTGAATTAGGATATATGGAAAATATTGAGAACTTAATTTTACGGGGAGTCATAAAACATAAGCCAAACGTTTTAGTTGTATCCATTGTTCAATATATAGATGGGCTAAAATTGAATTTGGATTTCATTAAAAAATTAAAACAACAATTCAGTGATTTAATAATAGTTGGTGATGGAACTCAGTACTTAGGATCAGAAAAATTCAGTTTCACGGATTCAGGTTTTGACATTGTTATTTCTAGTGGATATAAATGGTTATTTTCTGGATATGGAAATGCAATAATGTTATTTAAAAAAGATTTTTACAAAAATAAGTTTGTAAATAAAAGTCGATTAAGAATACATAAAATTATTGAATCTGGCCATTTGGATTTATTTTCTTTTGGAAGTTTAAATATGTCATTATCTGTAATGGAAAAAGAAATCGATTTAATTTCCAACAAAATAAAATCATTATCTAAAAAAATGACTTTAGGTTTAAAAAAAAGAAACTTATTAGGTAAAGTTCATAAAAAAAGAGCCGAACATTCTTCAATTTTTAACATATTAGATAATGATGGAGAATTACACAAATATTTGTCTAACTGTAATGTAAAAACATCTAGACGTGGAAAAGGATGTAGAATAAGCTTAGCTAGTTATAACTCTTATGATGAAATAGAAAAATTTCTGAATCTATTAGATAATTTTTATCATTCCACTTTAAACATTGACACACCCGAATCAGAATTACTTCCTTGATTATCTTTTGTGATAATCTTCCAGTAGTAAGTTCCACTTTCTGAAATAGTATGATTTAATGATGATGAAGTGTGATTAGATTTTATACTTGCTGTAGGTGGATTTGATGTTCCTAAATAAATATCATAAGTTAAATTATCACTTGCATTAGCATCTGAACCAGACCACTCTAATTTAACCACTCCTTTACTTACAGTCGATTCAGACTTCGGAGAAACAATGTCAGCAGGAAAAGGAGCATAATTAGATGTTTGTTCTCCTTTTAAATAAAATTTCCATGTTGCACTTGTCGCTGTTTGAGTACTATCACTATTTGACGAAATTACATACCATGAATAAGGTTGACCTACATCAAGTGTAATAGTAGCTTTAGTTGAAGTTGTGGTCAAATTAGCACTCTCAGTATTTGTTAGTAAATTTTTAACAATAACTGTATAGCTATCTGTGTTATCCGAGGTATTCCATGAAAACTCAACATCTTCACCGTCTAGACATTCATTTTGATTTGCTGGTGCAATCAATGTAGTTAGTTTTGGAGGTTCAGGGGGTGGAGGTGGAGGTGGAGTATCTCCTCCTTCACGGCTTTCTGTGCTACATGACATTAATAATATAAAAATTGGTAAGATTAATAATTTTTTCATAAAATTTATTTCTTTATAAGTTTTGCAGTTTTTCTTACTGTTTTTGATTCTACTTTTAGATAATAAGTCCCTGATTTTAGGTTACTTACTATTACATCTAATGATCTGGAGCTGTTTACTTTTTTGTTT
>NTKN01000023.1 GCA_002457715.1 Cryomorphaceae bacterium MED-G14 | reverse complement strand
ATTATAGCTATTATTAAAAGAAACGCTACAAGTGCTGCCAAAAACTGATTTCTATTTTTAAAAGCAACAAATAAATCTTCAATTTCAACATGATCTCCACGAGAAACTTTTAAAAAGAAAAAATATAATCCAACAACAAAAGGGCCGCTTAGAATAAATCCGGCAATAGCTCCAATGAAAGGTATTAAACCAATTGCTTGAGTTATAATTATGTAAATTAAAAATCCTCCAATAGATATACCCCACTTATCTTTACCTAATGACTCTAAAGCATCATTTTTTAATTGAATATTAGATTTCATTTTAGTCAGCTTTTCTTTTAATAATTATTCCAGTACAAAGTGAGAACATTAAACTAAAGAATAATGTCATTAATAGTATAGCTGGATAAGTAACCCACAGCCAAGGTAGAGCATTGTCAATATATTCTTGTTCTGTAAATTGAGATGTTATCTCTGGATTTGAGGATGCCATTTCAGCATACTGAATCTGCATCATCTTTAAATTGGTATCA
Source organism: Cryomorphaceae bacterium MED-G14 (assembly GCA_002457715.1). Lineage (GTDB taxonomy): Bacteria > Bacteroidota > Bacteroidia > Flavobacteriales > Flavobacteriaceae > Eutrophosalina. Next base: position 20,880 of record NTKN01000023.1, on the reverse strand, counting down.
GGATCTGCAAAATTTGTAAGAACAAACCAATATGCAAGACTTATAATAGCTAATATTAATCCTATTCCAACTCCAATTTTAAGACATTGATTATATGTAACAAAACCTCCGTTTTCTTTTCTATATGCTAATTGTCCAAGGACAATACCAGCAATCAAGATGGCTGCTCCAAATATTTGAGAAACAATATCATTCTCCAGATGAGTTCCCATAGAGAATTGAACAACTCCCCATACAACACTAACTAAACCTGTGTATAATCCGTATTGATAAATGATTTTTTTTGAGCTTATGTTTTCCATAATTAATTATTTTATAATACATGGTACTTTGCAATACCAAGTAGCAAACTTAAAAAAAAATATTAAGTTTTTTTAAAAAATTTATAATAAATTAAAAAACCAATTAAAGCCACTAAAATATATGGGATTGCCATCAAATATACTATTCCATCATTAAGACTTTCCGCAACTTTTTCATCAGCACCTGATTCAAGAACAGCCTTACACATAGAACATTGAAAAAAGTTAAATATCATACGTAATATGGTGAAATCATTATGTAGACAATAACTCCAGTTACAGCTACATAAAGCCAAACAGGAAATGTAATCTTTGATATTTTTTTATGTGATATAAACTCTGATGAAATTGCTCTTGTGTAGCTTGTTAAAACTAAAGGAATTACAATAATTGATAATAAAATATGAGAAATTAAAATAAAATAATAAACATATTTGATTACTCCCTCTCCTCCAAAAGGAGTAGGATCGCTTGTCATGTGATAAGCTATGTACATAACCAAAAACATTAATGACAGACCAATACATATTTTCATAAGCAATTCATGAATTTTTCTTTTACCATTTTTTATAAAGTATAATGCTGCAACTAATAAAACAGCAGTTAACGCATTAATACTTGCATAAATTGGAGGTAAAAAACTCAATGGTTCAACATTTGGAATTCTTACAGTAAATAAAATAGCAACTACAATAGGGACTAGAATAGAAACTGCAGTTACTAATGGTTTATATTTATTAGATTCAGCCATTATTCAAAAGTTTTATAATATCTTCTTTAATCATATCAATACCTTGCTCACTAGCTCCTGATGATGTTATTCCCAAGTAGTAAACAATAGGATTACCATTAGCATCTCTTCTAGATCTAATGTAGCCGTTTTTGTCAATTAGAGCAAAAAAACCCTGATGCTCAAACCCACCTGCAACAGCTGGGTTAACTCCTGAAAAAATATTAAATCCACTATTAGATAACTCATAAACATCATCAATTTTTCCAGTTAAAAAGTGCCAGTTAGGAGATTTAACGTTTAATCTTTCTGAATATTGCTTAAGTACCATTGGAGTATCATTTAATGGATCAATTGTAAATGATGCAATACCAAAATCATTACGATCGGAAAACTCTTCGTCGAGAATTTTCATATTTTGATTCATTTCAATACAAATTGATGGACAAGATGTAAAGAAGAATTCAGCTACATAAACCTTTCCTAAAAAGTCTTCATTAGAAATATATCTATTATCCTGATTTTTAAATATAAATTCAGGAACTTTTCTAGCAGTACCATTTAATTTAATAAATGAAAGCTTTGAAGATTGACTTATTTCTTCACTCCGATTAGAGTCAACAACTCTGCTTGTTTCAACTCTGCTTTTAATTCTAGGAAAAAACCAAATTGCAAAAATTATAATTAAAGCTACAAGTACTAATTGTTTTTTATTTTTCAATATTATTAATTTTTGAATATATTATTCTTTTTTAAAGCCAGTCTATACTCTGCTAATATAATTTTTACATCATCAAGCATGTTGTTATTTATATCTGCAACAGACCTTGAATCATAACCAAATTTTATGCCATCTGAATCATCTCTTCCCCTGAGAGATGAAAATTTATCAATTATATAAGCATATGGTGAGCTCAAATTCTGATCTAATTTAAGATTCGTATTTAAACTTAAAAACAACTCATTAATTTTATCCTCATCAAGATGAATAAAGCTCCAATTTTTCATATCAGTATTTGTTCCTGAAGATAATTTTTCTTTTAATAAATTAGTTTTATTTTCATTACCCAACGGCGAAATTGATATGAACTGAAAGTCTTTAAACTGATAAAATCTCTTATATATTTTCTGATTAAGATTTAGAGCATCTCCTTCTCTGTTTTCAATATCATTACCTAAAAAAAGTAATATTGAAATTTTATTATTAAAATCCTTGTCAGTGATTAATTCTAACTCTTCAATACTTTCAGTTAATACAGGCAGCTTAGCAAAGTTATTTATACCTGACGCAAAAAAAAGATAAGCAACCAATGGAAGTACAAACAGAATAATAAGGACTAGGTACTTTTTCAAGAAAATTATGTTTTAAAAGTCCCAGCTTACAAATCCTTCAAAGAACACATCATAAATATAATTACCCTCAACAAGAAGAATAAATGCTAAATATGCCATTAGAAAAATAAGTGTTATAACTACTGAAGCTTGTAGACTAAATGATTCATCTCTCATATGCATAAAATCCCATGTTATATAGTAAGCCTTAATAATTGTAAGAATTAAAAAAATCCAATTTATCAATTTCATACTTAAAAAAGTATTCATTAATATTTCAGGTTTAATAATTCCCAATGCAACTTCAACGATAGTTACAATTGATAAAAAAATTAAAACTCCCCATATTTTTTGGACATTAGATTTAAACTTAACTAAGCCTCTAAAAATCTCTAATTTATGTGAATTTTGACCCATCTTAAACTAAATAGAAAAAAGTAAATACAAAAACCCAAACTAAATCTACAAAATGCCAATATAAACCAACTTTTTCAACCATTTCATAGTGCCCTCTTTTTTCATAAGTACCCAATATAACATTAAGAAAAATTATAAAATTAATTACAACACCAGAGAAAACATGAAATCCGTGAAAACCAGTTATAAAGAAAAAGAAATCAGCAAAAAGCCTATTTCCATATTCGTTTCTTATTAAATTGGCACCCTCAACAACATACACAGCCTGAGAAACTTTTTCTATTGATTCTTCTCTTGAAAGTATTATTTTTTTTCCTTTTTCATTAATTTTTTCCGATCTAACTAAAAGATTTGGATTTGAAAAAAATGCTTGAGAAACTTCATCAATTGTAAAAGTTGGAAGAGATGATTCATCCCTGTACCATAGTCCTTTACTGCTTTGATGTTGTTCTCTAAATTTTGGGTTAGCAACAACAAAATCTTTAAGAGCAATTCTTTTATTCGAATTTTCACTATCAACAAATTGAACAATTTGACCGCCTTTAGTTTCTAATGCACCATATTCCCCTCTTATAAAATTTGCCCATTCCCAAGCTTGTGATCCAACAAATACAGCACCTCCAACAATTGTTAACAACATATAAAAAGCGACTTTATTTTTATTATTATTATGACCAGCATCAACAGCTAGAACCATAGTGACAGATGAAAAAATAAGAATGAAAGTCATTAGAGCTACATAATACATTGGGGCATCAATACCATGTAAAAATGGAAAATGTGTAAATACTTCATCAGCAATTGGCCATGAATCAATATGTTTAAATCTGGCAAAGCCATAAGAAACTAGAAAACCAGAAAAAGTTAAGGCATCTGAGACAATGAAAAACCACATCATCAATTTTCCATAGCTTACCTTAAATGGTTTTCCTCCTCCGTCCCAATCATTTTGAACTTCAGCAGAGGAAATTGTTGAACTCATTCAGTGAAATTTTCACAAAGTTAATGAATTTTTAACCAAAGAAATAAAAAAATAGAAACAAATAAAGCCATAGTAAATCAAGAAAATGCCAAAAATTTACACCAAGTGTAAAACCAAGCTTCGAATCTTGATATTTATCATTTTGCAATCTAAACATTAAAACAATCAAAACTATTAATCCTGCAATTAAATGTAGAATATGAACGAAGGCTAAAACATATATGAATGATGTAGTTACATTACTTTGTGAACCTGCAAAATAATAGCCATTTTTAACAAATTCATTAAAACCATCAAACTGAAAAAACAAAAATGCTATTCCTAAAATAAAGGTAAGAATTAGAAACTTTAATGAATTTGATTTACCATTAGGCTTGTTTAAAAAAAATTTTGAAAGATGGATTGTAAAACTACTTAAAAAAAGTATTAAGGTACTGTAGGTAAAAGAAATTGGAAGAATTAAATCCTCTAACCAATCAGGTCTTCCTTTACTAACAACATATGCACTTGTTAAGCCTCCAAAGGTCATAGTTATACTTAAAAGAGCAAATAACAACATCATTTTTTTTGCTCTAGCTTCCTTATTTTTTAAAATTTCTTCTTTCATAAAAATTTATCAATTATATATACTATTTGAATTAATGTTAAATAAAAAATACTTCCATAAAATAATTTTTTTGCAGAATTAATATCCATTCTGTTGTAGAGATTGATTGCTAATACTAAAACTATCAAACCAAGTATAAATACTACAATTGCTGAGCCAAGTTTTAAACTTAACAAGCCAGTGAGTCCAGTAACTGGAAAAACAGATGCAATCATCATCCAAATTGTATATAATATGATTTGTAATGCTGTACTTTTATCTCTATTTCCAGTTGGTAGCATATTGAATCCTGCTTTTTTATAATCGCCATCTAACATCCATCCTAAAGCCCAAAAATGTGGAAACTGCCAAAAAAATTGAATCATAAATAAAGTGCCTGGTTCAATGCCAAACTTATTTGTAGCTGCTACCCAACCCAACATAAATGGAATTGCTCCAGGTATTGCACCAACAAATACAGAAAGGGGTGTAATTGGTTTTAATGGAGTGTAAACACATGTGTATAAAAAAACTGATACAGCAGCAAAAAAAGCAGTTTTATAATTAATCATGTAAAGCATGAAAAGTCCTAAAAGTGTTAATATAACTGACATCCAAAATGCGTTCTGAGTTGATATTTGTTTTGTGGGCAATGGTCGTAGCTTTGTTCGATCCATCAACAAATCTTTATCTCTTTCAATTATTTGATTAAATGAATTTGATGCGCCAACTATACAATAACCACCCAAAATCAAAAAAATGAAATCATTTAATACAAAATTTTCAACAGCAAGAATGTATCCCGCAATGGATGAAAAAACAACACTTAGCGCTAGCCTTGCTTTAGTCAACGAAAAAAAAACGGCAGATTTACTCAATTTAAGTTATTAATGGATTGCAAATTTAGATTAGAATCTGCAGTTTACAAAGATGTAAGGGTAAATTTATTGAAGTTTAAAAGTGATAGGCACACTAAATGGGACCCTTACAGGTCTTCCTCTCTGCTTTCCAGGTGTCATTCTAGGTAATTTACTTATAATTCTATCAGCTTCTTTTTCTAAGTTTTTATCAGGACCTCTGGTTCTAATACCGGTTATTGATCCATCTTTGGAAATAGTAAACTGGACAAAAACTCTTCCTTGAATACCCATTTCTTGAGCTATTTCGGGATACCTAAAATTTTTTCTAATGTGTTCTTGAATTTTTTCCTGAAAGCAGTCTCTTCTTTTAGACTTTGCTACTCTTTCACAGCCAGGAAACAATGGAACATCTTCAATTATTGCAAATGGAACATCTAAATCTAAATCTTCTTCAACTACTTCAACTTCTTCGACAATTTCTTCTTGATCAGTTTCGGTTGATTCAATTATAGTTTCTTCAATTTCCTCTTCATCCTCAACAATCTCAATTATTTCAGGAGCAGGTGGTGGTGGTGGTGGTGGTGGTGTTTTAATTTGTTCAGTTATAGGAATTTCTTCATCATCATCATTATCTACATCGAGTGCAATGTATCCATATCCATCATCATCCCAATTTTTGAATTCAATAGCTCTCCACGAAATAAAAAGAATAAGAAATAATCCAATAGCAAAGTAAAATGAGCTTTTATTATTTAAATCAGCTTTTGGATTTTTTTTAGATTCCATTGCTAGCTAAAGTAATTTTTTTTTGTAAAAATGCAAAATTATTATGCCAATAATAACCCCTGCCATATTTGCCAGTATATCATAAAAATTAAAATATCTTCCAAAGGGCAATAAATCTTGTAAAAATTCAAGTGTTATTCCAAAAATAATTGAAAACAATAGTAATCTTATTAAACTTAAATTTTTAATATTAAAAACAAAACCCCATGATATAACAAAGATTAAATAAATTATAAAATGAATTAATTTATCAATTTCAAAAAACTTAAATCTAGGCGTGGACTCTGGTATAGGAGTTAAAGATATTATTACAATTATTATCGAATATGTAATTGCAAAATACTTAAGATTGATTTTATCAAATAATTTCAGAATATGATTTTGAATCTAGTAATTGACTAATTTCATCCATATTGGAAATTTCAACTTTAATAATCCAACCTTGGTCATAAGGAGAGTCATTAACAAGTTCAGGATTACCATCTAGAGCTTCATTAAGCTCGATAATTTTTCCAGACATAGGTAAAAATAAATCTGAAACTGTTTTTACTGCCTCAACAGTACCAAAAACTTCATCTTTAGACAAATTTTCGTCTAAAGTTTCAACTTCAATATAAACTATATCACCTAATTCACTTTGCGCAAAATCAGTAATGCCTACAGTTGCTATATTACCTTCAATACTGACCCATTCATGATCTTTAGTATATTTTAAATTATCTCTAATTTCCATTTTTCTAAATTAATTTAAGTTTATTAATTACCAAAATTATACCTAAAAGTAAATCCTGATCTAATATTTGTTTGTGGGAATGCTGATGAGATCTCATACTTTGAGAACATATGATCATAGAAAAATATAGCAGAAAAATTTCTACTCAATGCATAATCTGCAGTTAATTTTGCAGAAATTAAAGTTTGACCTGCTGAAACTTTATTGTCTTCTATATTAAGATTTCTAATAACAGTCATATTTTTTCTAATACTAAAGTCAAGCTTAGTATTTATATCACCAACAAATGAATTTGAGTTTGGAGATAAAGAAGAATTAATTTTTACATTTCTAGCTCTGTATCCGAGTCCAACAACATATTCATTCCCCCACGATTCTGTAACAAAATTATTTACCAGACTTAGTGAAATTGCCCTATCTCTAATTATATCAAAAACCAGCCTCAATGAATTTTTAAATTCTATATCAACTTCAATTAGAGGGTTAAATTGTTCCACCAAATTAATATTTGTGTATAAATTTTTACTCAAATAATTTCCAGAATTATCAAAAGAATTTACTCCAAAATTTAAATTTGATCTAAAATTATTTATAGTAAAATTTGATCTATATGAATGACTTACTGAGAGTCTTGAAATAAAATCTTCAAACAATTTACTAAGTCCGTCATACTGTACTGCCCAATTTATTTTTGGATTTTTAGATATAGGATTTAAATTTATTTCGTTTGGATTTTTACCAAAATATGCTGATAAAAATGATGGAATCAAGACCTCTTGACTATTTTTTGAATAACCAATTGGAAATCCATCAACATCTACATCATTATTATTAATATTTTTTTGAGATATCAATCTTTGAGCAATTAAAATTCTATTAGTTTTCATTTTTTCAAAAGCATTAGAAAAATCTTTATTTCTTTTACTAAAAGATGTTTTAATCATATTTGAAGAAATTGAAAAATTTCCATAATTATTAGGATTTTGAGAAAAATATTTATCATCTTCAACAACAAAATTCTCTGAGAAATTATTTGAGTAAGATCTATTAGCATTTAAATCGATCCTGATTGATTTGAAAAGCTCTAACTCACCTAAAAAATCAAAATTTATATTATAAATTTTTTGAAATGGTTGATTAAAGTTTTGAAAATCTGTCAGCCAGCCTTTTTTCGCAGCTTCATACCTTATGTCAGCTTGACTACCAAACACAAAACCTAATGAAGGTCTCGTTGTACCTAAAAAACCAACAGAAGGAATATAGCCTGGTAATACTTTACCAGAATTTTCTGAATAATTAAATCTTAATCTTTTTGTACTTTTTAAAAATTCTAATAAACTAGAATCATTTTTATTTAACCATTCAATAGTTCTATAAATTTTATCAAAATTTAAAGAAAGGGTTAAATTTTGTGTATTTGCATTCTGTATTGTATTTACTCTGCCTAAAACTTGTCCAATTTCTGACTTAATATTATTAAACATATCCGAACCTCTTTGCCAATTAAAATCACCACTATAGTTGTAAGAAGCATCAATAAAGTCTAGAAATGGAATTAAATCAAATGGCAGTGAATAATTCAAAGTGATGTTTTGATTAAAATAATTGGGCTCACCTATATCAAAAAAATTGTCAAAAACACCTAAGTCTGAACTTTTTAAATTAGAATTTTTATTAAAATTATCAACTAAATTAGAGTTTGAAGCATTATATGTTATCCTTAGAGAATTAGTAATATTATGAGATAACGCTAAATTCCAATCAAAAAGATATTTTCTTTGACTTAATTCTGGAATTGGCAATTGACTTTCAGATTGAATTCCTGAATAGTTGACCTCTCTAAATTTTTGAGCATATAAACTTCTAAAAAAATTTGCTGTAAAGGATAAATTAGATGGTAATGGATTAAAATTAAATTGTTTCAACCAATTTAAATATTTTGATTCATCAGAAATTAATTTTTGAAATGGATAAATTGTAAAATCCTTAAAATTATAAGAATAATTTACATTAGCTCTAACGGATTTTCTGTTTGAATATTCAAGCTCGTAATCTCTAAAATTATTTTCACTGTATGCGTATGAAAAATTTAAATTTTCAATATCATATATCCTTGATTTATTATTATTTTTTTTCTTTGAAAGTCCTAAGACGCTAAAACTTTTTGAAGTTGAAAGAATTTGTGATTGACTTAAGATTGAATCGTTGTTGTTAGATAATTCTAAAACTTTATTTAACTCAATATCATCATAAAAACTATCATATTTAGGCTCAGTAATTTCCTCAGAATAAGTGTAACTTACAGGAATATTAACACCCCATTTTTCGGGCAATAATTGTCCGGCATTAATATTTGAAATAAAATTAAATTGTTGATGGGAATCGTTTGATCTTTCATTTGCGTTCTTATCAATAGAACCAAAACCAACGGATGAAACTCGTCCATTTAATGAAAAATTTGCAAAATCAGCAAAACTAGCATCAATATTAGCTAGAGCTGACCAACCACCAGTGGTCTTTATGTTAGAAATTCTTAATTCATTAAACCACACCTCACCTGATAATTCCTTACCAATTTTATCGGATGGATTTTTTAACCCGAGAAGTAAAGTTTTTACTCTGCCAAGCGATGGATTACCTTTTATCGAAAATTTATATTTTTTTTGTCCTGGAAGTTCACTAATCTTAGAAAACTCATCAATTAAATTTAAATTTTCATCAAAATATATTGCTTCGTTAGTTTGTATCTTTTGTGAAATAACCTCAAGTTTTATTTTCAAAAATTTATCTAAATCAAATTCAATAGAATTTGATTCAGGCATCCAAACAGATTCAGCAGAAAAATTTGAGCTTATTGAAGAATTATAACTTGTTGGTTTTAGAGGTACTTCAATTTGATAGTAATTATCATTAATGTCAGAACCCAGCCTTAAAAAAGCAACAAGTCTATCATCATAATTTTCATCCGGTCCATCACCCGGTAGTTTTGGCTTACCAATAATAGACTCTGCATGAATATACATTTTCATTTTCTTATACTGACGAAGATCTAAGTCAATATTTTTGTACACAGCTCTAGAATCGTAAGATTGAAGTTCTGTCACTTTTAACGATAATGATTGCTCATTTTGTCGTACGATTGAATTATTACTAAATACTTCCTCTCTTTCAATTCCAGGTGGTAAAATATAATTAATTGGTTGTCTATTTTCATTTTCATGAATATTTACTGTCCCAATTTCAAAATTTGTATTTGGATTAATTATATTATTAGTATTTAATGGTAATGTAAATCTTTTCCAATCTGTTTTTACAAGATCAAGTGTTGCAAATCTAAGTGTGATTGGATTTTTGAAATTCTTTAATGCAATTCTAAAAAAACTAATTGATTTTAAATCATTTATACCATTAATTGAACTAAAATATTGATTAATATTCTTTCCTTCATAGTATTCCTTGAATATTGGTATTTTAAATAAAAGCCATTTAGAATTTAAATTATTCCCATTTGGAAGTTTTACATTACTATTCTCTCTTTCTTCAATGATAAAAGGATGATTATTTCTGTTCATGTTTTTAAATAATGGGATCCTAAACTCAAAATAACTATTAATTTTGTTCATAGTATTATCATTGTTTATATCCTCTGCATCAGGAATATTAGTGGACCCTCTTGAATTCGAACTGGTATTGACAGGTGAATTTCCTTGCACATTATTATAATGTTTATATCTATTTATAATACTACCCTCAGCATCTAAATAATTTTTATAATTGTCATTTGCTGGATCGTCAATATTACCATTATTATAAAATGTAAGTTCTTCAGAATCATTTAAACCATCATAGCCAAGATCTTGAGAATTTCTTTCCTGCACATTTGAACTAAAAGAATATGTCAACGATTGACTGGTTGGTGTTTTTCCCCAATTTGATACCTGAAAATTATTTTGATTTTCTAGTGGTAATCCATTTTCAAATTGTTTTTTACCATCTGGTAAAATATCTTCAGAAATATTACCAATATGAAATAATATTTCTCCGATATTATTTTCATTATAATCTGAAAAATCATCTAAAAGCCAAAATTGTATGTATTCTACATTAGTTTTCTTAAAATTTGTACTATTAATTTTTCTTGTTATTCCAGACCAATTTTTTTTATTATCAATATTAAAAATTGATTCTGAGTTATTGTTATAAGGCCCTTTTTCAGTTGGATAAAATGTGAGATCAAAAGTTGATTGTATTCTAGATTCACCTTGATACAGGTCAATCTCTGGAAATATTTCATCTATAAATATTCTCCGAGTTGAATTTTTAGATATTTCATCAAGCGTGATTTCTGATGGTCTTCTTGACGAGTAAAAAATAGGATCTATTGAATACCAAGATAATTTAGCTCTATTATATCCAGCTCTTAAATCATTATTTCCAAACTCATATCCATAAAAACCAACAGGAACACTTGATAACTTCCATGATGTTGGATTCTTTAAATCAATTTTATTTTGGCTACCCTCAAAATCATCAATATAAATACTTGCAGTTTTATCATATCCAGATTTTCTTGGATTTGAAGATTTTAAAACAGCGAACTCAGTGTTTATCGAAATTGTTGACTCCACATCTGAATTAATATTTGGCAATTTATTTACCATTCTTGTTAAAAATGGTGCTTTTGAAAAAAAAGCAGCATTTACACCAAATGTAGTGTTATTAACAGGCTCAACACCATAATTAGCTTTTCTGGAAATTGATCTTTCACTTAAATTTAATAATGTTGCACCGATTTTAAAATTATCACTAAACTTGTGTTCTAAATTAAATCCTGAAAATCTTCTTTTTTGTTGATTGAAAAATGAATTACTCTCAGTGGATATTTCAATTGGAACATTTGAGTTTTTTAATGATTCATCTAATATTTGAACATTTCCGTTTTGGTAATTAACTAAGTAATCAATTCCCTCCGTTAAAATTTTACCACCAGCGCTAACAACTATTGAGCCTTGTGCAATGTTAAACTCACCGGTATTAATTCCATCATTGGACAGTTCCCTTTTATACTTTCCTTTGATATTAAACTTATTTTTTTCTATATACTTTTCAGCAGAAGTTTTTCCATATAAATACAATTCATTGTAAACATACTTTAATTGATTTTTATTATAAGATGCTGGGTCATCATAGTTTTCATTTACACTGCTTCTAAGTTTTTCAAATAAAAATCTTCCAAAAGGTTCCTCAGATGGAAATATTAATAATCCATCATTTTTCATAATTGTTATCCCATCAATTGCATCAAAAAAACCATCACCACCAATCTGTATATTACCGTTTGAATCTAGTTTATCAAGTTCAAAAACATTCAATAATCTTTGTTTTTCAAGATTTTCAGGCCAGCTGTCTATTTCAACCGGTGAAATGTAGTTTATTGCAGATGGATTATTATAAAATATATTTAACCTAAAATCATTTACAGACACCTGAAAAGATCCTAAATTATAAATATTCTTCATAGCTAATTTCCAAACTGGCATTCTGACATTATTTATACTACTTTTTAATAATTTTACAATTAGTGCCTTTCTAACTACTCGATCATTTGAATTATCAACTGAGACTACTCCATCGTCTGAAAACTCTCCAACTTGATATATTTTACCATTCATAGTATATTGAAAAGAGACTCCCAATATTTCATCATTGTTCAATGGTTGTTGTAGAGAAATATAACCAAGTTGTTCATTAAGTGTATATTCATTCTCTTCGAGTTTTCTAGCATTTTCAAGAACTGAATAATCTGACCCTTCATTAAATGTGTTTGTTCCAATTGAAAACCCGTCATTAGTACTAGTTATATCTCTTATACTTTCATTTAAGAAATTTTGACCAATTCTACTAGGATCAAAATTATTATTAGAATTATCAGGATTTAGATTGGCATCAATTTGTGTAAAAAAATTTGGCACCAAATCATCAGCATTTGTGAATTGAGGGTCACTTTCAGCTAAATCTTGTAAAGCAACAATATTTCTTATATTGTTAGTTTCGTTTGATTTATTTGTAACCCATATTTCTACTCTAATAACTCGAACAGGGGAATTTATATAGGGGGAAGAATCCAAGTATTTATTATAATTTTTTCTAAAAAAATGTGATAGATAAAAGTGCCTGTTACTCTCATAATCTAAAGCATCAAAAGAAAATTCAGTCATTGACCCGTCTGGCCTTGATGTCAAAGTCGTTGATTGCGATCTCTGTTCTGAAAATACAGCATCAATTGATGTGTTTCCAAATTTTAATTGAGTCTTCAGGCCAAAAAGACTCTGAGCACCACTAATTAATGTTCCACTGATAGGCATGCTCACATTTCCAACTTCAATTTTTTGAATTATATCATCCTCGTTCGGTGTATAATCTAATTTTAAAAGATTTTGAAAATCAAATGTTGATTGAGAATCGTAATTTGAATTAATTATCAGTTTTTCACCAATTTTTCCACTAAGACTTAGAGAAATTAACTGATTAAAATCTAAACCTAAATTACTGCGGTTTCTAACTGGAATAGTTGGATTATCTCTTTTATTATATCTTGCTCCTATATCTAAAGCTACAGATCCTTGAGGAATAAGCTCAATTTCATTACCTCCAAAAATTGATTCAAAAAAATTTGAATTTATATATAAATTAGGAAGTAAATTTTTTTTTATTGAGTTATCGTCGCTTTCAATTAATGTCGTTTGATCATTAAAATATTTATCAATTAAATTCTTTCTAAAAATCTTTCTATAATCTTCTGGTTTCAATTGAAGCGGTAAACCAACATTGATATCTCCAATTTTCATTTGATATATATATAAATTTAATTCTGGATCATATATATATTTTGAAATAAGGTCAGAAGGTTGTTTTAATTTAAATTCACCAATATATATTGTATTATTAATTGTATCAAGACTAATTTTTTGTTGAGAAAATGAGTAAAAAGAAAACAAAATAATTAGAGTTAAATGAACTCTTTTAGGAACCCTAATATTTTTAAACCAAATTTTCAAAATAAATCAAAGCTTATTTAAAGCTTTTTTAATTAAGCTTTCAACAGAAATATTATTGCTCTCAGCTTTAATTTGATTAACAACTTTAACTGTTTGTTTTCTTGAATATCCTAAAACTTCAAGTGCTATGACTGCTTCATCAACTTCTTTACTTATCATTTGAATTTGATTATCATCAATCTCTAGAGATAATACTTTATCCTTTAATTCTAAAATTATTCTTTGAGCTGTTTTTGAACCAATACCCTTTATTGCTTGTACCGAATTAATATCTTCATTGTGAATTGAGCTTATAATTTCAACGGGTGTTAATGATGATAACATTGTTCTTGCAGTACTTGCTCCAACGCCAGAAACTGAAATTAATAATATAAAAAGACTGCGTTCTGATTTTGTTTTAAAACCAAATAATGTATGAGAATCCTCTTTAATAATTAAATGAGTAAATAATTTAATGTTTTCATCATCACCAATTTTTGAAAATGTATTTAGTGAAATATTTACGCTATAACCAATACCGTTACAATCAACCACCAACTCAGTAGGTGATTTCTCAATTAATCTTCCTTTAATTTGCTTTATCATTTAACTAAATTACTACTTTCTATTTTGAGCATCAACAACAGCTATGGCTGACATATTAACTATTTCTTCAACACTTGCTTTTAACTGTAATATATGAACTGGCCTATCCATCCCCATCATTATAGGTCCAATTGACATAGCATTATCAATTTCTTTGATAACCTTATACGTTATATTTGCAGAATCAAGATTAGGAAAAACTAAAACATTAACCTTTTGACCTGATAATTTTGAGAATTCAAATTTATTACTCAGCATAGACCTATTTAAAGCAAAATCTGATTGTACTGGCCCATCAACAGTTAATTCTGGAACAGTTCGTTTAAGAAAGGTTACTGCTCTTTCTACTTTTTTTGCCATTGGATCATTTGAAGATCCAAAATTTGAGTATGAAAGCATTGCAACAATGGGATCAAAACCAAACATTTTAGCGGTTTCAGCAGCCAAAATAGCTATGTATCCTAATTCATTATATTTTGGATTAATATTAATGGAGGTGTCAGCTAAAAAAATTGGACCTTTGCTAGTAATCATTAAATTAGCTGCTGCTACTCTCCTAACACCTTCACTTTTTCCAATAACTTTTAAAATAGGTTTTATAACTTCAGGGTAACTTCTTGAGAATCCCGATATCAAAGCATCAGCCTCACCAATTTTAACCATCATTGAACCAAAATAATCTCTTCTTCTCATAAGTAATTCAGCTTGACTAATTGTTATTCCTTTATTTTTTCTATATCTTAAAAACTTCTTTGCATATTTCTTAATTAAAGGAATTGATTTTTTTTGACTCAAATCAATTATTTCTAAATCATGTTCAAAATCAATTTTTAACATTAACTTTTTGATTCTTTTTTTCCTTCCAATTAATATTGGAATACCTATACCTTCATCATAAACAATTTGAGCAGCTTTTAAAACATCTAATCTATCTGCTTCAACGTAAACAATCTTTTTTGGATTTCTCTTTGCTTTAGCTAGCAATAATCTAATTAGTTTATTGTTATTACCTAATCTAGATTCTAACTCACTTTCATATCTTTCCCAATTATCAATATATTGTCTTGCAACTCCACTTTTTATAGCTGCTTCGGCAACTTTAATAGGAATTTTTGAAATCAATCTTGGATCAAAAGGTTTTGGTATAATGTAGTCTCTTCCAAAAGTCAACTTAGTTTCACCATAAACTACGTTTACATTCTCAGGCACTGGCTCTTTTGCTAATTCAGCTAATGCAAAAACAGCTGCCATTTTCATTTCTTCATTAATTTTTGATGCTCTAACATCAAGGGCACCTCTAAATATAAATGGAAAACCTAGCACATTATTAACTTGATTTGGATGATCACTTCTACCAGTGGCCATTATAATATCATCTCTAGTTTTCATCGCCAACCTATAGCTAATTTCAGGATCCGGATTTGCCATTGCAAAAACAATTGGATCTTTAGACATAGATTTCAGCATTTCAACAGATAGCATATTTGCCTTTGATAATCCAATAAAAACATCTGAATTAATTAAAGCATCATCTAAAGTCTTTACATCTTTATTTTTTGAAATAAAAAGTTTTTTTTCTTTTGTGAGATCCTTCCTTAGATTATTAATTGGACCTTTGCTATCAAACATTATAATATTATCCCTTTTTACTCCAATTGCTACATACATCTTTGCGCATGAAATTGCAGCAGCACCAGCACCACAAATAACCATTTTAATTTTTTTTAAATCTTTTTTAGCAAGTTCTACAGCATTCAAAAGAGCAGCTCCAGAAATAATGGCTGTTCCATGCTGGTCATCATGCATAACAGGTATATTCAATTCTTCAACAAGTCTTCTTTCAATTTCAAACGCTTCTGGGGCTTTAATATCTTCTAAATTTATTCCACCAAATGTTGGTGCAATATTTTTTACGGTGTTTATAAACTCATCTATATTTTTGGTATTAACTTCAATATCAAAAACATCTATATCAGCAAAAATTTTAAATAAAAGACCTTTACCTTCCATTACGGGTTTTGATGCTAAAGGGCCAATATCACCTAAACCAAGTACAGCAGTACCATTGGAGATGACAGCAACTAAATTAGATTTTGAAGTGTATTTATAAACATCTTCAGGATTTTGACTTATTTCTAAACATGGATACGCAACACCTGGTGAGTATGCTAATGATAAATCTCTTTGAGTTTGGTAGTTTTTTGTTGGTTCTACTTTTATTTTCCCTGGCTTTGGTTTTGAATGATATACTAATGCCTTTCTTCTTTCTCTTTCTTGCTTCATATTACCTAAAAATTAAATTTGTTATGTAATCACCAAGCAAATATCCAAAGCCTAAACATAAAGGATATAACAAAAACAACCATAAGTAATCAATAAGTGATAAATTATTTGGATCATTTTTTGATATATTTTCTAAAAAATCGTACCAACTAGCTATTCCTAATTTTGAAATTAAAAAATTACAGATTATTGCAACAAGAAGAATTGAAACACCAATGATATATAAACGAACCATATACCAATCAAAAATAGTTAATTAATGAGATCTCAAAAATTTTATACATTTTAATTTATATTTACCAGGATCTGTGAAAATAAGTTTTAAAATAATACTGTTCATTTTTCTTTTTCTTGGAATAAAATTAAATGGGCAATTAAGCAAAGTACATTATATTCCCCCTCTTACAACATCAAATTCTGGTAACCCGCTTGTTGGATCACAGTATTTTTATATTTCAACACCAAGTCAATCAGCAGTAAATTATAAAATAATTGTTGGAGATGGAACAATTTGGAATCAAGGTGTTGTTTCCAATGCCAGTCCTGTAATTACGCCAGCAAATTCGCAAGGGAATAGTTACGAGAATTTATTTATATCTGATTTTGATTATGAAAAAATCCTTAGAAAGGGTTTTATAGTTGAAGCTGAAAGTGAAATATATGTGTCTTTAAGATTTGAAGCTACAAGCACTTTTCATGCAGGAGCAATAGTTTCAAAAGGTGAGTCAGCACTTGGAAAAAGGTTCTATGTTGGAGCTCTCAGAAATAAAGAAAATTATATGACACAATTTGCTTCCGTAATGGCTACTGAAGATCTTACCAAAGTAACATTTAAATTAAAAAACAATGTTTCTACTGTAAATGGCCAATCAGGGGAGTTTGAAGTTATTTTGAACTCGGGTGATTCTTACTTAATTGCCTCAAGATCTGGATCTGGAATTGGTTTTTCCACTGAAGATGGACTTATTGGTACTCTAATCGAATCTGATAAATCAATTGTTGTTAATACGGGTTCTGGGACTGGCTCAAACGCGCTAAATAATGGGGGGCATGATTATGGAATGGATCAAATTGTTGGAGCTGATCTTGTTGGATCAGAATATATTTTTATCAAAGGTGATGGAGAACCTGACTGGGAAAAAGCATTAGTCATTGCAAACCAGGATAATACTCAACTTCAAGTTAATGGATCTGATTATGGTCCCCCTTTACAAGAGGGTCAATTTTTATTTATTAGTGAATATACATCTAACAATAATATGTATATAAATACTAAAGATCCTTCTCATAAACTTTTCGCTTATCAAAGTTTGGGAAGAATATGGACAGAAAGTCAATTTCAGAATTCTAGAGCCGCAAACCAAGGTATGTTTTTTGTTCCGCCCTTAAATTGTTCGAATAGAGGAGATGTTGATAATATTGCTAAAATTGATGATGTTGCAAATAAAAGCTATACTGGTGCAGTGACATTTATAACAAAAAAAAATGCTGAAATATTTATAAATGGACAGTCAATTTCTGATGTTCAAAATTCTAATGGTCCTTTCAATGTTACTGGCAAAGATGATTATGTGACATACAGAGTTGACAATTTGACAGGAAATATTTCAGTTACAGGAAATGATGAACTTTATGTTGCTTACTTTAATTACAATGGTGCAGCTACAACTGGTGGATTTTATTCTGGATTTTCTAGACCACCTAAAATTGATTTTGATATTGAATTAGAAACACTTGGATCATGTATCAAAAAAGATGGTGAATCCAATATTACTTTAAAAGCATCTGATATTTCAAATTTTACATCAATTATTTGGGAATATTTGGAAAATGGGAATTTTATTTCAACAGGCGTAACGACAAGTGAATTTACCCCAACTCAGTCTGGTACTTACAGATTAAAAGGCATACTAGACTGTTCTGAATCAACCTTTGTATCAAATGAAACAACAGTATTTATTTGTGCTGATGATTTTGACAATGATGGTATAATTGACAACATAGATCTAGACTCTGACAATGATGGGATTATAAATAAATATGAATCGTTAGGAGATGGACTTATCGATTTTTCAAACTTATCAAGTCCAGATATATTAATAGAAAATAATCCATCAAACATTATTGGTGGAATTATAGCTGTTGATATTCCACAAAATTCGCATACTCAAAGTGGTGGTGTTGGAAATATAACCTCAACTGTTGATCCTGGTCGTGATCAAGAAGTTGATATCAATATTAGTTTTAATGAAAAACTTAATATTAAAGTTTCTGAAACTTCTGCTTTTGAGATCCAAAAAACGGGTGAAGAATTTGAAATAAAGGTTATACCAAGTGAATCAAGTATTACATTGCTAGATCCAGATAAAAATTTACTTATTAATGTAAATGGAGTTTGGCAAGAAATTGATATACCATTCACTGCAAATAATATTAAGTTTAGGTATAAATCCAGAGTAAATAATACATTTGAATTTCACGCTTCAAAAGTTGATGGAATTTCTTTCAAACATATATATAATAATATTAGCTCTAATGATAAAAGCATATTTGCTCCAAAGATTGAAGTAACATCTTATTACTTAAACACAGATGAAACTGATTTAGAAGACATGTTCGATATTGATAGCGATAATGATGGCTGTAATGATGTCATTGAAGCAGGTTATACAGATCAAGATGAAGATGGTATTTATGGTTTGGGATTGCCAACAATTGAAAATGGAGGCGTTAGCAGCAGAGGAGAAATAGTCTCTCCAAACTATGACCTAACTACAGCACCTCGAAACTATATTGATAATTCAAGCAATACTATTTATTATTTCCAAGAGGCGGCTACTGCTCCTACCATTTCTTTACAACCTCAATCTGTAATTGCATGTCAGATTGGTAACTCAGTAGAATTTATTGTAAATGTTACAACAAATGATTCACCTGTTTATTATTCCTGGTACGTGGCTTCAGTAGATCAACCTAATTCGTGGAATGAGATTGTTGATGGATTTAAATATTCTGGATCAAATACGAATACGCTTAAAATCGATGATGTTCAAAAGAATATGAGCGGAAACAAGTATCGAGTTGAAATAAATACTGACAATTATGCTTGTATTCAAACAACAAATGATTTTGCTAAATTAATTGTAGAAGAAGCTTTACCTATAGTTAATACAATTGATAATCTAATTTTATGTGATGATAATTCTTTTGGTACTGATACTGATGGATTAGTTTCTGGAATTGATCTAACCTCAAATATTGATTTAATTTTAGGTGACAGTCAAGATGAAGCTGATTTTAATGTGAGTTTTCATTTAAGTGATATTTCAGCAAATGATTTAACTGATATGGGTATAGTTGACCCGAGTAATTATACTAATAGTAATAGTACTGAGCCTATTTTTGTAAGAGTTCAAAACAAAGCCACTTTATGTTATAATACAATTAAATCATTTGATTTGGTCATAGCAGAACTTCCTGTTATAATTAATCCAGTACTAACGCTTGAACAGTGTGATAGTGATGAAGATAACAATGGTAAAACAAAATTTAATTTAACTGAATATGAAAATCTAATTTCAATTATCTATGAAAATGAAACATTTGAATACTACACAGACTTAAATCTTACTGAAAAAATAAATAATCCAACTGATTTTGAAAACACTATACTTTTTAACCAAAGCGTTTATGTGAAAATAATAACTGATCAAAACTGCTTTAGGCAATCAAGAATTGATCTTAAAGTTGGAGCAAGCCTAATTGATTCTAATTTCATGGAGAATTTTTCAAAATGCGAAACATCTCCATCAAATTTACAAGATGGTATTGAATTTTGGGACTCATCTATTTTTATAGATTTAAATGCAAAGCTTGTTGCTTCTGATAGTAAATTTTCAGACCAAAATATTACAATTACATATTATTCCTCTGAAGAAGATGCATTAATAAAGTTAAATAAAATTGATTTTAATGATCCTTCTTTCTCTTATTCAAATTCAACTCGGGATGTTCAAGAAATTTGGGCTTCAATTGAAGTAAATGATTTGGATACAGTGACCTGCTTAGGTTTAAAGCAAGTTGCAACACTATACGTTGAACCTAGACCAATAGCTAATGCTGTTACTATTGATAGACAATGTGACGGAGATAGTGAACTTGACTTAGACTCTCAAGATGGTATCTACCCATTTGATGTCTCTTTAATTGAAGAGCAAGTAATAAAT
>NTKN01000022.1 GCA_002457715.1 Cryomorphaceae bacterium MED-G14 | reverse complement strand
AAATCTCCTGACCATTATCGGCTATTATACTGATATCAACAGGTGAATTAGAATCTAAAACTTTAATTAAAATATTATTTTTGTTCTGTTGAAAAATTGGTTTAATTATCTTTTTTTCATCAATTAATCTTAAACCTCTGGTATCGATATACAACATTAACTTATCAATGAAATTTTCATTTTCAATATTAATAACGTAACCACCATAAGTATGATTTTTTAAATCAATTGAAAGTGAATTATATTGATTTACAAAAGGAAAATTTGTAATCTCATTTGTAGACAAATTAATTAATTTTATGCTTGAAATATCAAAATTATTTTCAAAAGTTAAAGTAATTGTGTTTTCATTTAATTTAAAATTAAAATTAGAATCAAATTTTAATAAATCATTGGTTTTAGCAAAACCTAAAGCTGTTGTTAATAATAATGTAAGTAATAAATTTTTCATAAATGTTTTTTAATATTAATATCACAAAATTAAATACGATTTATATCATTTGATTATGTATATTTAACTAATAACTATACTATATTAACTTATTTTATAAAATATTGTATATATTTAATTAATAAAATATAAAATTAATAATTTAAATTATTAATAACATATGTCAAATTTTATATTTGAACAAATTGAAACACCACATGAAAGATCTTTCAAATGTTCTATTTTTAATAAAACCAAACCAAATCCTAATAATTTTAAATGGCATTATCATCCTGAAATTGAATTAGTTTATATTGATAAAGGAAGTGGTATAAAAGGAGTTGGAAATCATATTTCAAATTATTATGATGGTGATTTAATTTTAGTAGGATCCAATCTTCATCACATGCCCTTTACTGAAAACTTTTCTGATAATAAAACTGAGGTAGTAATACAGGTTAAACCAGATTTTTTGGGAAACTCATTAAGTCTTACACCGGAATTAAATAAAATTCATCAACTTTTTATAAAAGCTAAAAGTGGTTTAAGTTTTTCTGATACAATTAAAAAAGAAGTTGGGGAAACTATTCTAGGCCTACAATACGAGACTTATTTCCAAAGTTTTCTAACATTGATTTCTGTTTTAAACAAACTAGCTAATTCAGAAATGATTTATTTAAATAACTCTAACCTTGAAGATATAAATGAAAATAATCAATTAAAAAGATTATTTAATTTTGTTAAATATAATTTCAAGGAAGAAATAAATCTAAAACAAGCTTCTGAAAAAGTATCAATGACTATACCAGCATTTTGCCGATATTTTAAAAGAAATACAGGAAAAACATTCATAAGATATGTTAATGAGTATAGAGTGAAACATGCGTCAAAATTATTAATGCAGACAGACAATGATGTAAAATCTATTTGCTATGAAAGTGGTTTTAACAATTTTTCAAACTTTATAAGATTTTTCAAAAAATATAACAATTTAAGCCCAAAAAAATTTCGTGAAAAAATGCTTCAAAAATAAAACTTAATTTTTTTCATTATTTTTCAGTATTTCAGATAATAAATAATTACTTCCAGTAACAAGAATAAAAGAATTTGAATCACTATCAAAAAGAGCTTGTCTGTAAGCATTGGAAGCCAAATTAAAAGCATTAAACTTTAATTTATTTTTTGTTGCTCTTTTTATAATTTTATTTAAAGACATAGACCTTGGATTATTTATTTCACAGAAATAGTAGAAAAAATTTGAGGGTAAAACGTCTATAATTTTAAGCTGATCTTTCTTTTCAAGTGTTCCAAAAACAATCTTAATATTTTTAGGTATTTTTTTTAGCTGTTTTATAATAATTTTAAATGCATCTATATTATGAGCAGTATCTAGAATTACTTCAGGATTAATCTTTATTTTTTGCCATCTCCCAATAAAACTTGTGTTACTTTTGAAATTAATTAATCCATTATTTAATTTGTTTAAATCCAACTTTTCTCTGAGTATTAACTTTATGATTTTTTTTGCTGTAGATACATTATTGAACTGATAATCAGCATCCAATTTTAAATCATTTTTTTTATATTGGGTAGAGTTGACAAAATGTAATGGAGCATTTAATTTTTTTGAAAATTTAATAAAAATTTTTTTTAAACTGGGTTTTTTTTCGCCAATAACAACAGGAATATTTCTTTTAATTATTCCAGACTTTTCATTTGCTATTTGTTTCAAAGAATTACCTAAAAATTTTTTATGATCATAACCAATGTTAGTTATGCATGATAATATTGGATTACATATATTTGTTGCATCTAACCTACCCCCAAGACCAACTTCAATTACTGCAAAATCAACTTTTTTTTTATTAAAATAACATAATGCCAAAGCAAAAGTAATTTCAAAAAAAGAGATTTTATTTTTTGTGAAAAAGTTGAGGTTTTCACATATGAAATTTTTGAAAAAAGTCTTCTCAATTAAAAAACCATTTATTTTAACTCTTTCTCTTACATCAACAAGGTGGGGTGAAGAAAATATACCAACATTATATTGATGTTCCTGTAGCACCGATGCTAATAAATGACATGTAGAACCTTTACCATTTGTGCCTCCAATATGAATAATTTTTAAATTATTTTGAGGGTTTCCAAGATGATCACACAACTTAATTACGGGTTCGAGTTTTAAATTATAATTGTCGTTGTTACGGTTGAATGATAAAGGAATTTTAAATAACCAATTTATTGCCTCTTCATAATTCATTACAACACATAGTCTCTGAGAAGTATAAATGTGATAAATCCTGCTAAGTATCCAATAAAAGCTAAAAATGCTATCTTTTTTAAATACCACATAAAATCAATCTTTTCCATACCCATTGCAACAACACCTGCAGCAGAGCCAATTATGACCATACTTCCTCCAGTTCCTGCAGCATATGCAATTCCGTGCCAAAGGGGATTATCAATTGCTTCTCCGAACATTCCCATAGATGCAGCAACAAGAGGAACATTATCAATAGCAGCAGAAAGAAAACCTAGGACAAAAACAACTATATCAAGTCCCTCAAAAAGAATCCAATCTACATTTTCAAAAGTAGAAACTAGCCATTGACCTACACCAAAAACAATTCCTAAAGCCTCGAGAGCACCAACTGCCATTAAAATTCCTAAAAAGAATAAAATACTTGGCATTTCAATTTTAGTTAAGGCATGATGAACTGGACTATGATTAGATGCTTGAATTTTAGGATTTTTAATTAATGAATAGTTAAAGAACTCGGCAATTGTTGCAACAACAGCAAGTGAAAGCATCATGCCAAAATACGGCGGAAGTCCAGTAAAAATTTTAAAAATTGGAACAAAAACAATAGAAGATAATCCAATAATCAAAATTTTAAATCCATATGGATTTTCCATTTCATTATTTTTGGGAGGTGAAATTTCGCCTTTAAAAACATTGTACTTCGATGCAACATACGTTGGAATTATCATACATACTAGGGATGGAATAATAAGATACTTTACAAGGGCAACAATTGAAACCTTTTCTCCAATCCACAACATTGTTGTAGTAATATCACCAATTGGAGACCATGCTCCACCTGCATTGGCAGCAACAATTATCATACCTGCATACCACAACTTTAAATTTTTATCGCTCACTAGTTTTTGAAGTATAGTAATCAATACAATTGTTGCCGTGAGATTATCAATAATTGCAGAAAGAATAAATGCAAGAAAACATATTATCCATAATATTTTGATTTTGTTTTTAGTTTTGATCAACCTTTTAATAGTAGCAAAACCGTTAAAAAAATCTACTGTTTCAACAATGGTCATAGCACCAATTAAAAAAACTAAAATTTCAGCAGTATGTCCTAAAAAATAATTTAAAACTGACTTTAATTTATAAGGCATCAGTTCCTTGTTTTTGGTATCAATTTCAAATACAGTTAAATCAAAATAAGAAATTAAGCCCCATATAATAGCCATCATTATAAGAGCTGGAATCAATTTATCAATTTTCAAGGAATGTTCGAAGGCTATTCCTAAATAACCTAGAATAAATACGGAAATAATTATTGTTTCAATCATATGTCAAATATTCAATAATAATACCAAATTATTCAAAATAAATTAAAATAAATATGATTTATTGAAAAGTTAACATTAATTATATAAATATTAAAAGTATAGTACAGTATTTGATAATTTATGAATTAGTAATTAGTACTTTTATTAATTCCTCTAAAAATATGAGTTTTAAAAAACAAGGATTATACAACCCCCTTTATGAGCATGAAAATTGTGGAGCAGGTTTTATTTGTAGTCTCACAGGAAAAAAAACAAATAAAATTATACACAGTGCATTAAATATTTTAACTTGTTTAGAACACAGAGGTGCTGTAAGTTCTGACGGCAGAACTGGTGACGGAGCTGGAATTTTAATCGAAATTCCGCACGAATATTTTTCTAAAGAATGTGAATTCGAACTACCTAAACCAAGAAATTATGCAGTTGGTATGGTTTTTTTACCTCAAAAAACTAACCAATCTAAATATTGTATCAGTGAATTTGAAAATCAAATTAATATTCAAAAATTAAAGATTTTAGGATGGAGAGATGTTCCTACAAATTCTAAAGTTGTAGGAGAAATTGCCTCAAAATCTCAACCAATAATTAAACAGGTTTTTATTGGAAAAGAAAATGAGAAACAAACTGAAGAGGAATTTAATTTAAAATTATACCTTGCTCGAAAAATTTCTGAACACACAATTTATGATAGCCCCCTATCACAAAAGAAATATTTTTACTTTTCTAGCTTACATACTAGAACTATCATATACAAAGGTTTGTTGATCCCTGAAGATATTGAAAGATTTTATCTTGACTTAAAAAACCCACTATTAGTTACGAGACTTGCCTTAGTTCATCAACGCTTTTCAACTAATACTTTCCCAACATGGGATTTAGCCCAACCTTTCAGATACATGTGTCATAATGGTGAAATTAATACATTGAGAGGAAATGTAAGCAGAATGGTAGCCAGAGAAGAACTAATAAAATCCGAATTAATCAGTGAAGAATTTTTAAATAAAATTTTCCCTATTATCTTAAAAGGAAAGTCTGATTCTGCATCAATGGATATGGTTGTTGAATTATTATTAATGACAGGTAGATCATTACCTGAAGTAATGATGATTCTTGTTCCCGAAGCCTGGGAAAAACATAAATCAATGAATGATTCAAAAAAGGCCTTTTATGAATTTAACGGATGTCTCATGGAACCATGGGATGGACCAGCATCAATTCCATTTACCGATGGAAATTTCATTGGAGCATTATTGGATAGAAATGGATTGAGACCATCCCGATACTCTTTAACAAAAGACGGATATGTTATAATGTCATCCGAAACTGGAGTTGTTGATATTGATCCTAAAAATATTCAAATGCATGGAAGACTTGAGCCAGGTAAAATGTTTTTAGTAGATATGAACGAAGGGCGAATTATTGTAGATGAGGAAATTAAAAATGAAGTGGTTAAAAAATTTCCATATAGAAAATGGGTTAAAGACAACACCCTTCCATTAAGTAATATTCCTTATACTGGCAATAGAACACCTGATGAAAAAATTAGTTTTGAAAAAAGATTAAAAATATTTGGCTATACCAAAGAAGACCTTAATACCATAATAGTACCAATGTGTCTCAAAGGAAAGGAATCTATTGGTTCGATGGGTACTGATACACCGCTCGCAGTTCTTTCAAAGCGACCACAATTAATATACAATTATTTTAAACAATTGTTTGCTCAAGTTACTAATCCCCCATTGGATGGTATCAGAGAAGAAATTGTAACTGACACTAGCTTAACGATTGGAAGTGATTACAATATTTTTGACATTGTACCCTCACACGCAAAAAAACTTAAAATCAACAACCCAATCATCTCAAATGAAGATCTTGACAAAATTAAATACATAAAACACAAAGATTTTAAAGCTGCTTCAGTTAAAGCGTTATACAAAATAAATAAAGGTCACAACGGTTTAGAAAAAGCATTAGATAAACTTGTTTCTGAAGTTGAGCTTAAAGTTGATTCAGGATATAACATTATTATTTTAAGTGATAGAAATGTGAATAAAAAACTAGCACCAATTCCGATGCTTTTAGCTTGTTCATTTGTTCATCATTCAATGATTGAAAGAAAAAAACGATCAAAGTTTGGTATAGTTATAGAGTCTGCTGAGCCGCGTGAACCTCATCATTTTTCAATGCTATTTGGATATGGTGCTAGTGCAATAAATCCCTACTTGGTAAATGAGATTATTTCTTACAAACACAGTGCAGGGGTTTTGGAAAATTTACAGAATTCAATTAAAAATTATAATAATGCAATTGCTAAAGGAATTCTTAAAGTTATGAATAAAATAGGTATCTCAACTTTGCACTCATATAGAGGATCTCAAATTTTTGAAGCCTTAGGATTGAGATCAAAATTTGTAAAAAAGTATTTTAATAATACACCCTCAAGAATTGAGGGAGTTGGATTGTACGTTTTAGAAAAAGAAATTTCGAGTAGATTCAAAAAAGCTTTTGAATCTGAAAGTAATTTAAATGAAGTTGATTATGGTGGGGATTATAAATGGAGGAGAAATGGTGAAGCACATGTGCTTAACCCTTTAACTATCTCAAAACTTCAACAGTCTGTCCGCCAAGAAAGTTACTCAACCTACAAAATTTATTCGGATAACATAAATAAACAAAATGAACAATTCATGACCTTGAGAGGATTAATGAAGTTTTCTGAATTTGACCCTATACCAATTGATGAAGTTGAACCCTGGACAGAGATTGTAAAACGATTTAAAACTGGAGCCATGTCATTTGGTTCTCTAAGCAAGGAAGCTCATGAAAATTTAGCAATTGCAATGAATAGGATTGGTGGTAAGAGTAATTCTGGTGAGGGTGGTGAAGATCCAGCCAGATTTAAAAAAGAAAAAAATGGTGATTCCAAAAAAAGTTCTATTAAGCAGGTAGCATCTGGAAGATTTGGAGTTAGCTCTCACTACCTTACAAATGCTAATGAAATTCAAATAAAAATGGCTCAAGGAGCTAAACCAGGCGAAGGTGGTCAACTTCCAGGACCAAAAGTTAGTCCAATGATTGCAAAAGTTAGAAATTCAACTCCATATGTTGGGCTAATATCCCCGCCTCCACATCATGATATTTATTCAATTGAAGACCTTGCACAACTAATTTATGATTTAAAGAATGCTAATAGATCTGCTCGAATCAATGTAAAACTTGTTTCTGAAGTTGGTGTAGGAACTATTGCTGCAGGTGTAGCCAAGGCAAAAGCTGATGTTATATTGATTTCAGGTTTCGATGGTGGAACAGGTGCATCACCGCTAACTTCACTAAAACATGCTGGTCTACCTTGGGAACTCGGAATAGCAGAGGCTCAGCAAACACTAGTATTGAATGACTTGAGAGGAAGAGTAGTAATTGAATGTGATGGACAATTAAAAACTGGTAAAGATGTTGCTATTGCATGTCTTTTAGGAGCTGAAGAGTTTGGTTTTTCAACTGCAC
Source organism: Cryomorphaceae bacterium MED-G14 (assembly GCA_002457715.1). Lineage (GTDB taxonomy): Bacteria > Bacteroidota > Bacteroidia > Flavobacteriales > Flavobacteriaceae > Eutrophosalina. The sequence goes on along the minus strand of NTKN01000022.1, from coordinate 14,243 downwards.
CTCTTGTTGCTTCGGGATGTATTATGATGAGAGCATGTCACTTAAATACTTGTCCTGTAGGCATAGCAACCACTGATCCAGATTTAAGGAAAAATTTCAAAGGTAAACCTGAACACGTGATTAATTATATGTATTTCGTAGCTCAGGAGTTAAGAGAAATCATGGCAAACTTAGGCTTCCGGACTATTGATGAAATGGTTGGTAGAAGTGAAAAATTGGATACTAAAGTAGCGTTGGATTATTACAAGATTAAAGGAATTGATCTTTCAAAAATTTTATACAAGCCTGAAAATATCAAAAATAAACCAATACGAAATATAGAAAAACAAGATCATAATCTTGAAAATGTTTTAGATTTTAAAATTTTAAACAAAGCCAAGCTTGCAATCGAAAAGAAAATTAAAATGTCTATTGATCTTGATATTAAAAATACAGATAGAACAGTAGGTGCTATTTTAAGTAATGAAATTTCAAAAAAATATGGAAAGAATGCTTTACCAAAAGATACTTTAGAAATAAAATTTAAGGGTTCCGCTGGTCAGAGTTTTGGTGCATTTTCAGTTAAAGGACTTAAAATGATTATTGATGGTAATACCAATGATTATTTTGGAAAAGGTCTATCTGGTGCTACTATTATTGTAAGAAAACCAAAAGAAGCAACTTTTAACTCCCGCGAAAATATAATAACAGGTAATGTAGCACTATATGGTGCAACATCTGGTGAAGCCTATATTAATGGAATTGCTGGCGAGAGATTCTGCGTTAGAAACTCTGGTGCCTCATCTGTGGTTGAGGGAATAGGCGATCATGGTTGTGAGTATATGACTGGCGGAATTGCTGTCATTCTTGGAAAAATTGGTAGAAACTTTGCTGCAGGAATGAGTGGTGGAATTGCCTATATTTATGCAGAATCAGAATTTTTCGATAAAAGAAATTTTAATATGGAAAGTATTGAGATTGAAAAACTTGAAGCCCAGGATTTAGATATTGTTAAAGAGTTAGTACAAAATCATTACACCCACACATACAGTGATATAGCTGAAAGAATTATTTCAAACTGGGATAATCACAAAAAGCATTTTATTAAAATTATGCCTATTGAGTACAAAGCTGCATTGGAAAAAATGGCTAAGGATAAGATTAATTCAATTATCAAATAATTATGGGAAAATTAAGAGGATTTTTGGAACATGATAGAAAGGTAGAAGATAACAAACCTGTTTATGAAAGATTAAAAAATTATAATGAATTTACCGTTCAATATGACTATAATGAAGTTGAAAAACAAGGTTCAAGGTGTATGGATTGTGGTGTTCCATTTTGTCACTCGGGCTGTCCACTCGGTAATTTAATACCTGAATTTAATGATGCTGTTCATAATAAAAATTGGAGATTAGCAGTTGATATATTACACTCAACAAATAATTTTCCGGAATTTACAGGTAGATTATGTCCAGCTCCATGTGAAGCTGCTTGTGTTCTTGGATTAATAAGTCCTCCTGTTTCAATTGAAATGATTGAAAAATATATTGTTGAAAGAGGATTTAGTGAAGGCTGGATTAAAGCTCAAATTCCTAAAAAAAGAACTGGAAAAAAAATTGCTATCGTTGGATCTGGTCCTGCTGGGCTAGCGGCAGCGCAACAACTTAATTTAGCTGGTCATACTGTCGTTGTCTATGAAAGAGATCTTAAAATTGGTGGCTTGTTAAGATATGGAATTCCAGATTTTAAATTAGAAAAAAATATAATTAACAGAAGAATAAAATTATTGCTTGAAGAAGGTATTGAGTTTAAAACTGGTCTTGAAGTTGGGAAAGATATCTCGATTACAACTTTAGAAAACAAGTACGATATTATTCTTTTATGTGGAGGGGCAACTATTAGAAGACAATTACCTATAAAGGGAAGCAATCTCAAAGGTGTTGTTCAGGCTATGGACTTTTTGAAACACCAAAATGAAGTTGTCGATAAAATTTCTAAACATACTGTGGGTTTATCAGCAAAAAATAAAAATGTAATAGTTATCGGTGGTGGTGATACTGGTTCCGATTGTATTGGAACATCAAATAGACATAAAGCTAAATCAGTTGTAAATTTTGAAATCCAGAGTAAACCACCAAAGAAAAGAAGTGAAGAAAATCCATGGCCTTACTGGCCATTTACCCTAAAAACTAGTTCATCTCACGAAGAGGGTATAAAAAGACAATGGTCAATTATGACTAAAGAGTTCATAGGTGATAAAAATGGTAATCTCACAGGTTTGAAAACTGTAAAGGTAGAATGGAAAAAGGATGAAGAAGGTATATTTAAATTAATGGAGATTAAAGGATCTGAAAAAATATGGCCGTGTGAATTAGCATTATTAGCCTTAGGTTTTACAGGTCCAGAAATATCAATATTTAATGATTTAAATACAAAGCTTGATGATTTTTCAAAACCTGTTACATATGATTATCAAACTTCTAATCCCAAAGTATTTGCAGCTGGAGATTTAAGAAGAGGCCAATCTTTAATTGTGTGGGCAATCTCTGAAGGAAGAGAAGCTGCATACAATATTGATAAGTATTTAATGGGAAAATCTACATTACCAACTAAAAACAAAGGGGACTTACCTCTAGTTAAATAAATTCCAGTTTAAACCAAATCTAAAGCCTGAATCTCTATAAGGCATTGATGGTGTATAATAAAATTTGTTTCCAGTTAATGATGAATTAATATGCTCAAATATGAAGAATAATCTTGTTTGTCTTATTTTGGCATTTAAGAAAAAATCGACAATTGGATATTCACCTATTTTTTTTTCGTTTTGAGTATGAAAAGTTGATATTACAGGATTGTATTCATCAGCAAAAAACTTTGAGAAAATTTTAAAATTAAATCCTGATTGAATTTCCAATACATTATTAAATATTTTTTCAGATATGTAAAAAGAATTCCTAAAAACATATTTAGGCAAATTCAAAACATATTCTTTTTGTTTAACTTTTTGAAGTAATAATGTATTATCAATGGAAAACTTTCCAAAAGTAAAGTTCTTATTATAATTAAGCTTTAATAAATCAATATTGAAACTAGCTTGATTTAACACAGGTAAATATGATTCTTCAATTTGATTATCAGTATATATATAGAAGTAATTCATAATTTTTGAACCTGATATCTGAAACTCTCCAAATCTTTTATCATTAAGTTTAAATTGTATACTATTGATTGATATTAATTTATTCGATTTTTCCCATTTTATATTTTTAAATGAACTATCATAATAATCATACATTAGACCTGGGTGAGATTTAGTTGACATAAATTTTAAACTCATATCAATTTTATCTGATTTAGAGGTTCTAACCATAAACATGTATTTATCACCGACTCTTTCTCCATTTATTTTTTTTTGCAAATCAATATCAAGGTCTAAAATCTCAAAACCTTTAGTCAATTTTAATGAAAATAAGTTTGAGCTTTCTCTTATCTTATTTTCATTATTATTTAAATTAAAATATTCAAAATTAAAATTTATTAATCCTGCTTCAATTGAATCAAAAATCAAATTTGACAGATTTAAACTAATTTTATTAAAAATAGATCTAAACTTATAATTATCCTTGGCAGATATTAGCCCTGAATTTAATTCACCATAATAATTGTTAATTGTTTTTTGATCATATGCATTGTTAATTGTTGAATATAACAGTGTATGATTAAAACTTAATTTTTTATTATTATTAATGAGATTGAACGAGTTTTTAGAAAAGAAGTTTCTTTTAAAATAGATGTTAATTGCATCTTCAAATTTTACATTTAATTTAGATCTTTCATCGAAAACATCATCTTTTGATTCAAAATCATCAATTGAAATTGTGGTCAAACCTCCATTCTCATGCTTTTCTAATCTTTGAGAAACATAAAACATTTTAGAGCTAAATTTTTCTGAATTATAATTGTAAGTAAAATTGAAATTTTTAGATCCAGAAAGCGAATTTTGATATTTGCCAAGCGATCTAAGTGCTTTAAATGATAATGAAAAATTAAGTTTTCTATTAACATTAGTTGTGAATAGAACATCTGTTAACTGGCCTTGTGAATATACTGTTTTAAATAACAATTCAGTAACGGGATACGCAACATCATAAAAATAAATATCATCTTCAAATTGTATAATTGTTTTATTTGCATTAAAGCCAATACTTGGATAATTTGAATGTTCTATTTCATAAGATAAATTATTATATACCTGACCTACATTATTTGGTTTAATAAATTCAAAATTATCTTTTCTTCTATAATTGAAATTATATAATTTATTGATATTTAAAGTTGTATCTAATAAAATAGTATCTCCTTGAAAATTAAATTTTTTTATTTTATTTATATCAAAATTAAAGGCTTCAATTGACATTGAATCTCCAAGATTAGAAAATGCCTCATTTAGTGCTCCCTCATTAATTTGAGTAAAAGAATTTATTGTATAGAAAAACATTAACAATAAGTAAATTAATCGCACAGATAATATGTTTAAGTTGATAAAATAAACACTAATTTAAGGAATGAAATATGATAAAAAGGTATAATAATAAAATTTTGGTATGTGGAATTGATGAAGCAGGCAGAGGAGCTTTGTCTGGACCAGTTACAGTATCAGCTGTTATTTTACCAAAAGAATACTATAATCCTGAAATAAAGGATTCAAAAAAATTAAGTCCAAAAAAAAGAATTGAACTATTTCACATTATAAAAAAAATTGCTTTAGATTACGTAATAATTGATGTTGATAATCATAAAATTGATGATTTAAATATCTTGAAAGCTACTTATTATGGCATGAACAAATCAATTGAAAATTTAAAAATTAAATCAAATATTTATTTAATTGATGGAAATAAATTTCAGCCTAAAATGAAGATAAATCATAAATGTATAATTGGTGGTGACAATATTTTTCAAAGTATTGCTGCAGCGTCTATTTTAGCAAAGGTTCACAGAGACAATTACATGAAAAAAATTGATAAAATTTACCCTCAATTTGATTGGAAAAACAACAAGGGATACGGGACAAAAATTCATATTGATAAAATAAATCAATATGGTTTATGCCAGTTCCACAGAAATAGTTTTAAAATAAAGAGTAAACAATTATCAATAAAAATTTAGTTTTTTAATTTTACAATAGATTGAAAAAACATTTAATAATATTTTTTATACTATTTAACTCATGCTCAGAGAACCTGACTGAAACATTAGATCCGATTTATAAAATTCCTGATAACCCAATTTCAGTATTAATCATTGATGATATTAATCAAGTTAATGATGATGAAAAGTTGTTAATTCAGAACTTTTTTGATATAAATCTTTTTGATGAAGAAATAGTTAGAGCAAAAAAAAAGTTAATATATAGTAAACATAAAGTTGGGAAAGATGATGTTGGAAAAATAATTCTAATTGAAAAATCTGAGGAAATTTTAAATATTAACATAACTGACTCAATAAATTATGACAAAAAAACAATATTTATTTTTGAACATAATGATGATAAATATTTTTTAAAAAAAGATTTAGATTATAATGTTATTTCAAATAATAAGTTTTTGATTGAGAACTATACTAGAAACTCCAGCTTCAGTAGTAACTCTAATTCTAAGAATTTTTTTGATTTATTTAAAATAAAGTCAAATAATATTTCTGTTTTAATTTCAGAAAATTTTAATTCAAACAAATTAAATAATCTCAATATAAAAGTTGATGAAATTTCAGATTGGATAAATTTTGAGTTTGAAATTAATAACAATGAAATTGTTATTATGGGTTTATCAAAAATTGACAAAAAAAGTAGAAATTCATTGATTTTCAACAAGGTAAAACCTTCTAAAAGTGAAATTTATAAATTAATACCTGAAAACTTTGTAAAATTTAAATCTTACACTGTGAATGAACAATTTTTTATGAATTTTAATGAAATAATAAATCAAAATACCACCAAGCAATTTAATATAGACTCCGTCTTTACTACGAGTAGTGAAGTTGCTATATTTAATAGTGTAACAGATACAATCATCATATTAAATAATAAATTATATGATATTGAAAAAAATAATATTTTAAATTTTGAGAAAAAATATAGAGATTTTAAAATATATAAAAATGATACAATTACCACTCGCATTAATGAATTTGATGAATTTAATTTCTTAAACAAAAAGATATTTATTTCACAAATAGATAATAGAATTTTAATTTCAAACAAACTTAATTCAATTGAAAAACTAATTGCTGGAAACTATAATAAATCAGAGATTTTATATAATAAGGAATTAAAAGAATATATTAAAAATATACCCTCAAAGAACTCAGTAATTGAACTTATTAAAATTAAAAAAACAAAAGAAATATATGATTTATGGATTAAATCTAGTCAAATACAAGATTCAATAATTTACACTTCTTTATATAACTCTCCAATCATTAATGATTTCAAGAAAAATCAAACAGAATTGATTTTAACTAAATCATTTGAAAATGATATTAAATTAGGTCCTCAAATAATAATTAACCATAAATCAGGTAAGAAAAATATAATTTTTCAAGATGAAAAAAATCATTTAATTCTGATGGATTTTCTTGGAAATATTTTATGGACAAAAAAGTTTAATAACATAACAAGTAAAATTTTTCAAGTTGATACTTATAAAAATCAAAGACTTCAATTTTTATTTACAACAAGTAATAAGTTAATTTTATTGGATATAAATGGAAATATTGTAAAAAAGCTTGAAGGTAAAAATAAAGATTATTTTGAGAATCTTTCAGTATTTGATTACGATTTGGATAAAAATTATAGGTATATTTTTCAGAACGGAAATAATTTGAAAATGTATAATTCTGACTTTAAAATTGTAAAAGGTTTTAAGAAAAATAAGTTAAATTATGGTTTGAAAGATCCTGTCAAACACTTAAGAATTCTAAATAGAGATTATCTTATTTTAAAAAACTCAAATGATAAAATATCTATATTAGACAGAAGAGGTAATGTGAGAATTAAAGTGCCTAACGATCTAACTTTTAGCACCAACCTTTACAAGTATAACAATGGAATGATAGGATTAAGTAATAATGAAAAAATAATTAGAATAGATATTTCTGGAAAATTATATGATCAAACCTTATCAAAAAATGAAAAAGATCTGAGTGCAGTTAATGACAGTAAGATTACTTTTGGTTTAAACAAACTTTTAGTAGATGGAAAGGAATTTATACTTCCTTTTGGCAATTATGATAACTTAAAAATTCATGGTTCTCAAGAAACTCATTTTTACTCAATTTATGATAAGGATTCCAAACAAATTTACTTGTACGATAATCAAAAAATAATTAATGGATTTCCAATATTTTCAAATAGTGATATAGATTTTAATTCAGATAATAACAAAATTGATATTGTATTTTTAGGTGATAATAACGAAATACAACTATATTCAGTTAGATAATAGTCGCATTAAAATTTTCTGAAAAATTTTTAATTAAAAGACTCTTTATATCATCAATACTAATTGAATTACCAATTTCTTTTTTTACTGAAGTCACATTTCTGTTTTCTAAACCACATGGTATAATTCCATCAAAATATGATAAATCATTTGTGATATTTAAAGCTAATCCATGCATTGTTACCCATCTGCTAACTTTAACTCCCATAGCACATATTTTTCTTTCATTGTATTTGCCTACATCTACCCAAACACCAGTTCGATTAGAACTAATTGATGCATTAATATTAATTTTTTTAAGCGTATCAATAACTGATTTTTCCAACAACCTTAAGTATTTATGAATATCAGTAAAAAAATTTTCTAAATCAATAATTGGATATAGAACTAACTGCCCTGGCCCGTGATATGTAATATCTCCTCCCCGGTTTGTATGGTGAAAGGAAATATTATTCTTTTTAAGTAACTCTTCTTTATAGAGAAGGTTATTTAGATCACCACTTTTTCCTAAAGTATAGACGTGATTATGTTCTACAACTAATAAATAATTTGGAGTTTCAATATTTAAATTATCTCTTCTGTTATTTAATTTAATATTAATTATTTCTTGTTGTAATTTTTTTTGAATTTCAAAACAACTTTGATACTCTTCCTTACCAAGATCTTTAACAATAATATTTTTATTTTTATTCAATAAATTATTTTAATTATAAAATTAAAAAACATATGGGTAATGTTCTTGTTATATCATTATATTTGAAAAAAAATGTCAAACCTCTCTGAACAGGAAATAATTAGACGTGAAAAACTAGCAAAAATTAGAGAGCTCGGGATAGATCCATATCCTGCTGAACTCTTTAAAGTATCTCATTTAGTTAATGATATCAAAAAAAATTTTCAAGAAAATTCTAATGTTATAGTTGCTGGCAGACTAATGTCAAGGAGAATCCAAGGAAAAGCAAGTTTTGCTGAACTTATGGACAGTTCAGGAAAAATTCAAGTTTATTTCAACAGAGACGAAATATGTCCTGAAGATGATAAGTTTAAATACAATGAATTTTATAAGAAATTATTAGACATTGGTGATATAATTGGAATACAAGGAAAACTTTTTATAACTCAGGTAGGTGAAAAAACTATATTAGTGGAAGATTTTAAACTTCTATCAAAATCTTTAAGACCATTACCTCTTCCAAAAACTGACAGTTTAGGAAATATCTATGATGAATTTAATGATCCTGAACTAAGATATCGTATGCGTTATGTTGATCTAATTGTTAATCCGCATGTAAAGGAGACCTTTTTAAAAAGAAGTAAAGTAGTTGATTCGATTAGAAATTTTTTAACTGATCTAGATTATCTTGAAGTTGAAACTCCAATTTTACAGCCCATTCCTGGAGGTGCTGCTGCTAGACCATTCATAACTCATCATAATGCTTTAAATATCCCCTTATACCTCAGAATTGCTAATGAACTTTACTTAAAAAGATTAATAGTTGGTGGATTTGATGGAGTTTTTGAATTTGCGAAAGATTTTAGAAATGAAGGTATGGACAGAACTCATAATCCAGAATTTACAAATTTAGAATTCTATGTTGCTTACAAAGATTATAATTGGATGATGGATACCACTGAAAAACTTTTAGAAAAGGTTGCCATAGATGTTAATGGAAAAAGTGCAATACAGTTTGGGGAACACACAATTGACTTTAAAGGTCCTTATAAAAAAATAAGTATTTTAGAATCTATAAGAGAAAATACAGGATATGATTTAAAAGGTTCGTCTGAATCAGAAACATTTGAAATTGCAAAAAAGCTTGGTGTTGAGGTTGATGGAACAATGGGTAAAGGAAAGTTGATTGATGAAATATTTGGTGAAAAATGTGAATCGAAATATATTCAGCCAACATTCATTATTGACTATCCGAAAGAGATGAGCCCATTAACAAAAGAACACAGAAGTGAACCTGAATTAACTGAAAGATTTGAATTATTAGTAAATGGTAGCGAAATTGCAAATGCATATTCTGAACTAAATGATCCTATTGATCAGCTAAGTAGATTTGAAGACCAGCTAAAGCTTTCAGAAAAAGGTGATGAGGAAGCTATGTTTATAGATTATGATTTTATAAAATCTCTTGAATATGGAATGCCGCCAACATCAGGAATTGGATTTGGAATTGATAGACTCGTAATGTTAATGACTAATAAAAAATCTATTCAAGATGTTATTTTTTTTCCTCAGATGAAGCCAGAAAAAAAATTAAATATTGAACTTAATGAAGAGGAAAAGTTAGTTTTTTCAATCATAAAGAAAAATGGTAAAATTAAATTAAATGATCTGAAAAGCAGATCTAAACTATCTAATAAAAAATGGGATAAAACTATTAAATCACTTACTAGAAATAAACTAGCTAAAGTTGAAAAAAATAATGATGGTTTATTTATATCTCGGTTAGATTAACGAAAATCTAACCTATCAAAATTTAAAAATTATATTATGAAAATTAAAAGTTTTATAAGTAATCTACTTTTTATTGTATTTACTATATTTTTTTCAACTGAAATTTTTTCGCAAAAAAAAATAGATGAAAAAAAATTATCTCTAACAAAAACATATACTGACAAGAATTTAAAGGCTCATTTAAATTATTGTATTGAATTAATTAATAATGCATTAATTACTAAGACAAATAATTAAATTTTTAATTTTTGCCCAATTTTGATTTCGTTGGATTTTAATTTATTAAGTTTTTTCAACTCATCAATAGATACACTATGTTTTTTAGAGATGGAATATAATGTATCACCCTTCTTAACAGTGTAATAATTTATATTATTTTTTTCTCTTTTTTTGGATTTTTCTTTCGACTTTTTTTCCAAAGAATTTTTGGAGCCATCAAATTTCCATAATTTATATTCTTCAATGATTTTAATTAATTTTTCTGGATATTTTGGATCAGTAGCATAACCTGCTTTACTTAAACCTTTTGCCCACTTTACATAATCTCTAATTGAATATCTAAATAAAAAAGAGTACCGACCCCTTGTAGTTAAAAACTCTGAATGATCTTTATAACTTTCAATTGGATTTTTGTATTTTCTGAAACACTCACCTTTTTCATCATCATCGTGATAAACTTTTTTTCCTCTCCAATTCTGATGGCATTTAATTCCAAAATGATTATTAGATTTTAAAGCTAGTGTACTAGCACCAGCACCAGATTCAACTAATCCTTGGGCAAGAATTATACTTGCAGGTATTTTATATTTTTTCATCTGTTGAATTGCAAAATCAGAATATGTTTTTATATACCATTTTTTTCTTTCATCTGAATTCATATTGTTAAGAAATCTCTTAAGTTGATCTACTTTATTAAAATTATTTTTAACAATCGATCGCTTAATATTATATCTTTTCAAACTACACCCTGAAAAGACAACACTTAGAATTATAATTAATGAAAGATATTTTGAAAAAGTAAAATTATTCACTAACATAAAAGTATTAATATCAGTACAATTATTTTAGTATTAGGCATAATTATTGATTTTAAATTATTGTGAAAACATTTGTTAGTTTATTTTCAATAATTTTTATCTTATATTCTTGCTCTTCTGTCAAAGTATTTAACGATTATGATTCAACTGTAGATTTTAATAAATATTCAACATTTGCATTTTCAAAACAAGAAATTGAAAAAATAAACATATCTGATATTGATAAAAAAAGAATTTTAAAATCCATTGAAGAAAATATGAAATCCAAAGGATATAGCTTCTCCTCAAATCCAGATCTTATTATAAATATTTCAACTAAATCAAGAGAAGATATTTACATAAATCAAACTTACAACAGGTTTAACTATGGCTGGTATGGATTTCCTTACGACCAAAATTACAGGCCTTACACTCGGACTACTGGATTATTGTATATTGATATAATTGATAGCAAAAATGGTAGCTTGATTTGGAACGCAAGTGGATCTGGATCATTATATTCTGGAAGGCTTTCTAGGGACGAATTAATATCAAACTTTGTCAATAAAGTTTTAGAATCTTATCCATCTCAATCATAAAAAGCTTTTCGATACTTCGATAATTTTCTCTTTTGATACTTTCTTTTTACCTGAACCTGCTGCAAAGAAAGGTTGACCTCCTCCAGCTCCATCAATTTCTTTACATATTGATTCAATTACATTGGAGGCATCTAATTTTTTATTTTCAACTAGTGATTTTGAAATATAGCATACTACAGAAATATTACTTGATTCCGAAATTAGAACTAAAAATAAATTTTCAACTTTTTGACTAAAGGAAAAGCATAAAGATTTCATATTAGAAATACTTAAATCAACTTTAGAAACTAAAAAATTGACATCCCGTATCTTTTCAATTTTTGATACTAATTCTGAGGAAGTATTTGATAATATTTTACTTTCTAAATTTTTAGTTGATTTTTCTAATGATTTCTTTTCATTTTGTATTGATTTAACACTTTCAAAAATATTAGATTTTGAAGAAGTTAATTGTCCAATCTTTGATAACTCCATAGAATTTTTTCTAAGAGATTCTATTGCAGTATATCCTGAAATAGCTTCAATTCTTCTAATACCAGAAGCAACAGAACTTTCTGATAAGATTTTAAATACTCTTAATGAAAGGGTGTTTTTAACGTGTGTTCCACCACACAACTCATATGAATCACCAAATTTAATGGATCTAACTTTGTCTCCATATTTTTCTCCAAATAGGGCAACAACACCATTCTTAATGGCAGTATCATAATTTTCTTCCCTATTTTCTTCCAGTTCTAGTGATTCATTAATTCTATCATTTACAAAATTTTCAACTTCTAAAATTTGATTAGATTCTAATTTTTTATTGTAAGAAAAATCAAACCTTAAATAATCACTATTCACAAGGGAACCTTTCTGTTCTACATGCAACCCTAATATATTTCTAAGTGCTTGATGAAGTAAATGAGTAGCAGTGTGATTTGAAGATGAATTCATTCTTTTTTGAGGATCGACAATTAGATTATATTCTACTTTTTCATCAAGAGTAGTATCTGAAATAATATGAATAATTTCTTCATTTTCTTTTTTAGTATTTATAACTTCAATAGAAATACCAAACTCTGAAATAATTTTTCCAACATCCCCTACCTGACCTCCACCCTCAGGATAAAATGGAGTTTCAATAAAAACTATTTCAGTAAATTTTTCATTGTTTGTTTCTACTGTTCTAAACTTTTTAACTTTTGATGTTGTTGATGTTAAATCATAACCCACAAATAAAGAAGATTCATCTTCAATGATAATATTCCAATCAGAAGCCTTCGAAATAGATGATTTTCTTGATCTAGTTTTTTGTTGTTCAAGGTGCTTATTAAAGTCATCAACATCAAATTTCATTTGATTTTCACTCAATATTAATGATGTTAAATCAACGGGGAATCCATAAGTGTCATAAAGTTCAAAAACATCCTTACCTGAAACAATTTTACTATTAGATTTTTCAATAACATTATTTAGCCTACTTATTCCTAGGGACAAAGTTTTTAAAAAAACTTTTTCTTCTTGCTCAATAATTGATTTAATATTTAATTTTTCCTTATCAATTTCAGGAAATACCGACTTAAATTGTTTAGTAAGAATCTCAACTAATTTGAAAATAAATGGTTCAGAAAAATTAAGAAAAGTATAACCATATCTAATTGCTCTTCTTAAAATTCTTCTTACAACATACGATGATCCTGAATTTCCAGGTATTTGACCATCTGCTATACAAAAAGATACAGCTCTCAAATGATCCGAAATAACTCTAAAAGCTACATCCCTCTTTTCATCATTACCATATTTATTTCCAGATAATTTTTCAATCTCATCTATAATAGGTGAAAAAATATCTGTATCATAATTTGATTTTTTTTTCTGAATGACCCTGACTAATCTTTCAAACCCCATGCCTGTATCAATATGTTTTTCTGGAAGAACTTCAAGTTTTCTATTTGATTTTCGATTAAATTGAATAAAAACTAAATTCCATAACTCAATAACTTGTGGATGATCTTTATTTACTACATCTATTGCTTTTACTTTTCTTTTTTCTTCATCTGATCTTAAATCGATGTGAATTTCAGAGCAAGGACCACAAGGACCCGAATCCCCCATTTCCCAAAAATTATCCTTTTTATTGCCTAAAATAATTTTTGAACTATCAACTATTTTATTCCAAATATCAAAAGTTTCTTTATCAATCTTGAGATTATCTTCTTTGCTTCCCTCAAATACTGTAACATACAAGTCTTCAGATGAAAGTTTAAATTTTTCTGTCAAAATTTCCCAACTCCATTTAATTATTTCTTCTTTAAAATAATCTCCAAAACTCCAGTTACCAAGCATTTCAAACATAGTATGATGATAGTGATCAATACCAACTTCCTCTAGATCATTGTGTTTTCCAGAAACTCTCAAGCATTTTTGTGAATTAACAACACGGTTACCATAATTGCTTTTTCCACCTAAAAAAATACTTTTAAACTGATTCATACCAGCATTTGTAAACATTAAAGAAGGATCATTTTTTGAAGCTATAGGAGATGAGGGAACATAATTATGCTTTTTTGATTTGAAAAAATCTATGAATTGTTTTCTAATAGTATTTGAGTCCATTAACAATTTTTACTTTAAATAGAATCTTTATATTTACAAAGTAAAAAATAAATATCGAGTACTCAATCAAAAAAACTTTTTT
>NTKN01000021.1 GCA_002457715.1 Cryomorphaceae bacterium MED-G14 | reverse complement strand
TTTTTCATAGAATTATAATTTTCTAAGCCAAATATTTCTAAATGATATTTGAGTACAACAGTGATTTTGTAGATAAAGAGGGCCATCACCGTGCGCTAAATTTTTAGGTGGACCTACATTTTCAGTTGTTCCTAAGATTTCAACTTTATTATGAATTAGTACTCCGTTGTGAAAAACAGTAAAGAATCCAGATTTAATTTTATTTCCCCCATTGTCAAACACGGGTGCATCAAAAATTATGTCATATGACTGCCAATGCCCAGGTTTTCTTGATGAATTAACTAATGGAATATATTGCTTATATACTGAACCTGCTTGTCCATTAACATATGTTGGATTATCATAACTATCTAAAATTTGAATTTCATATCTGCCCTGTAAAAAAACTCCACTGTTAGAGCGGTCCTGATTTTTGTGAGATAAATCTTCACTTGTCTTCCACTCAATATGTAATTGAACAGAACCAAAATTTTCCTTTGTTTGAATTCCACCTGTACCATCAAATACAACTGTCATTGATCCATCGTCATTTATCTGCCATTCACTATCTTTTTCTCCCCAACGAGCTTGCCAACTAGATAAATCAGTACCATCAAATAAAATTATTGCATCATCAGGGGGTGAAGAATCTGAAATCGAATTAACTTTTTTTGGTATAGGACCCCATATTTCCGTGTCCTTGGACGATTGACCAGTGTTTACAACAAAAGAAAGTATTAGGATTATTGATAAATATGGTTTCATAAACCAAGGATTTTTTTGATTTGATCCTTATCAATGTCAGAACCAGCAAAATCATCAAAGGATTTTTCTGTTACTTCAATAATGTGATCCGAAATAAATTTTGAACCTTCCTTTGCTCCTTGCTCAGGACTCTTGATACAACATTCCCATTCCAATACAGCCCATCCATCAAAACCATATTGGCTTAATTTTGAAAAAATTGATTTAAAATCAACTTGTCCATCACCAGGAGATCTAAACCTTCCTGGTCTATCCTTCCAATCCAAATATCCACCATAAACACCAGCCTTTCCTGTAGGATTGAATTCAGCATCTTTTACGTGAAACATTTTAATATAATCTTTATAAAAATCTATAAATTGTAAATAATCTAATTGTTGTAAAACAAAATGGCTAGGGTCATAAAGGATTTTTGCCCTCTTGTGGTTATTTGTAGCCTCTAAAAATCTTTCAAAAGTTACTCCATCGTGGAGATCTTCACCTGGATGAATTTCAAAACAAATATCAACACCTTTTGAATCAGCATGATCTAATATAGGCTTCCATCTCTTAGCTAATTCCTTGAAACCTTCCTCAACTAACCCCGGAGGTCTTTGGGGCCAAGGATAAAAAGTGTGAAATAATAATGCTCCAGAAAATGAAGCCATTGGCTCAATTCCAAAATGATTACTAGCATTTATTGCATTCATCATTTGAACTACTGCCCACTTTGTTCTCTCTTTTACATTACCGTGAAGATTTTCAGGTGCAAATACATCAAACATCAAATCATAAGCAGGATGACTTGCAACTAATTGCCCTTGCAAATGAGTGGAAAGCTCACTTATTTCTAATCCCTGCTCATTTAAAATACCTTTAACTTCATCACAATAATCTTTACTTGAGCCTGCTTTATCTAGATCAAAAATTCTTTTATCCCAAGTTGGAATTTGAACTGCTTTATAACCAAGACTACTAGCCCAGCTAGCAATATGTTTTAAATTATTAAAAGGTTTTTCATCTCCACAAAATTGTGCTAAAAAAATAGCAGGCCCTTTGATTGTTTTCATACTATATATACTTTTCTAATAATTTCTTAGTAGCAATTATACCATCATCTTCACTTAGTCTATTTCCTTCATATTCAATACCTACATATCCTTTGTATTTCGCTTTTTTTACAATATCCATCATTCTTTTGTAATCAATTTGAGTTTCATTTCCATCGTCATCAAAATCAAAAGATTTTGCACTCACTGCATGAGCGTATCGCATCAATTCTTCAGTACCTAAATATCTATCATACATTTTTCTACAATTTCCCCAAGGACTTCCATTCATACAAAAATTTCCAAAGTCAGGTAAGGTTCCACAATTTTTTAGTTTAACTTGGTCCATAACATTTGACAAGTATTTTCCACTTGACGATAATCCTCCATGATTCTCAACAACAACATTCATTTTTTTATTATACTCATTCAAAATTGTGAGTGATTTTACTGAATTTTCTGTCCATTTGTCCAAGTCTTTTTCTCCATTTAAATTAACTCTCATTGTTTTACACCCAATTTCTGCAGAAAAATCAATCCATCTTTTATGATTTTCAATTGCTTTAAGCCTATCCGTTTCATTACTTGAAGCTAAATCACCTTGACCATCAATCATAAATAATACGTTTTCAACTCCGTAATCATTTGATCTTTTAATCAATTCTTTTGATAATGAATTCATTGACATTCCTTCCATTGTATCAGTATGACGAGTGTATAAACCTGAAACAAACTCTATACCTTCAATATCAAATGATCTTGCCTTTTTAGCAAAATCGAGAATAGGTAAATTTCCTGATCTAATGGATTTATTCAAAGACCATTGAGCAAGAGAAATTTTAAGATTACTTTTTGAGCTTAGTTTCATAAAATTGGTGTTTGGAAAAACAGATGTTGCTAATCCTGTGGTTGCAACAGCTGATAGAAAATTTCTTCTTTTCATAAATTGTTGTTTAATATCTAAATATAAATTTAATTTTGAAGCTTTAAAAACTGTTGCTAAAATAAATTAAACAATCTATTTTTTTTTGAATTTATGAATTGTAACTTCGCAGCCTAAACACATAAAAATGAATAAATTAATTACTTTTTTTTCTATTATAATTTTTATCTCTGGGTGTAATGATGAACCTAAAAAGGAAAAATTTTCATATAAGAGAGTGCAAGAAAATACTGAAATCAGAGATGTTAAATCAGTAAATGATGTGACTATCAATTCAACAGATCAAATGTTGTTTGACAGATCTGTGATTAAAGTTAAATCTGGTGAGCCCGTAAACCTTACTTTAAATCATACAGGTCAAATCGCTAAGGAATTCATGGGTCATAATTTTGTATTATTAAAGGAAGGTACTGATGTAGATGATTTTGCACAAAGAGCAATGGTTGCTAAGGATTCTGACTATATACCTGTTGGAGATGAAACATATGCATATACAAAAATGTTAGGCGGAGGTGAAAGTGATTCAATCACTTTTGATAGTCCGGAGCCTGGTACTTATATTTATCTGTGTACATTTCCAGGCCATTATCAAGTAATGAGAGGCGAATTTATTGTTGAATAATGAAATTTAATACAAAAACAATTCACGGGGGTCAAATTAAAGAAAAAGGATATGGTGCAGTAATGCCCCCAATATATCAAACCTCGACATATTCCCAAACTAAGCCAGGTGAACATTTAGGATATGAGTATAGCAGGACTCATAACCCAACAAGATCTGCTTTGGAGAGATCTTTAGCTAGTATTGAAAATGGCAAATACGGAATGGCATTTAGTTCTGGATTATCAGCGATTGATGCTATTTTAAAACTATTTGAGCCTGGTGATGAAATCATATCTACTAACGACCTGTATGGTGGATCGTATAGATTGTTTGATAAGGTTTTTAAAAAATTTGGTTTAAAATTTATTTTCTCAGATTTGCAAAATATTGATAGTGTTTCTAAGCTCATAACAGTAAAAACAAAAATGATATGGGTAGAAACACCAACTAATCCAATGATGAATTTAATTGATATAAATGCAATCTCTAACTTGTGTAAAGATAATGAAATTCTACTTGCTGTTGACAACACTTTTGCAACACCTTATTTACAAAAGCCACTAGATTTAGGTGCAGATATTGTTATGCACTCTGCTACAAAATATTTAGCTGGTCATAGCGATGTTATTTTAGGTGCGCTAGTTGTTAAGGATGATAAATTAGCAGAAAAATTATATTTTCTACAAAATTCCTCTGGTGCCATATGCGGTCCAATGGATTCATTTCTAACGTTAAGAGGAATTAAAACTCTTCATGTTCGCATGGAAAGACACTGTTTTAATGCTCAAAAAATTATTAAATTCTTGAGTAATCATCAAAAAATTGATAAGCTTTATTGGCCTGGTATTTCAACTCATCCAAATCACGAATTAGCTAAAAAACAAATGTCTGGATTTGGTGGAATGATATCATTTACGACAAAAAATGGTGATTTCAAATCTGTACAAGAGATAACTAGTAAGCTTAAAATTTTTACACTTGCTGAATCTTTGGGTGGAGTTGAAAGCTTAGCTAATCATCCTGCATCAATGACTCATGCATCTATTCCTATAGAGCTCAGAGAGAAAACAGGGGTTGTTGACTCATTAATTAGACTTAGTGTTGGTATTGAAGACCATGAAGACTTAATTAATGATTTAGATCAAGCAATAAATTAATTTACTTACTTTTAATTGTATTAAACAATTAACAATGAAAAAAATAATTTCTGATTTCCTCTCGGAAATAGATAAAAGAAATTCACATGAGCCAGAGTTTATGCAGGCTGTCAGGGAAGTGACAGATGATTTAATTCCATACATAGTGAGTCAAGATATTTATCATGGGAAAAATATTTTGATGAGAATGTGTGAACCAGAAAGAGTTATTATGTTTAGGGTTAACTGGGTTGATGATAATGGAGAGATAAGAGTAAATAGAGGATATAGAGTTGAGATGAACTCCGCAATAGGACCATACAAAGGAGGTCTAAGGTTTCATCCATCAGTTAATTTAAGTATTTTAAAATTTCTTGCGTTTGAGCAGGTTTTTAAAAATAGTTTAACAACTCTTCCAATGGGTGGAGGAAAAGGAGGTGCAGATTTTGACCCAAAAAATAAATCTGATGGTGAAGTTATGCGCTTTTGCCAAAGTTTCATGACAGAGCTCTTCAGACATATTGGTCCTAACAAAGATATTCCAGCTGGTGATATTGGAGTAGGAGGAAGAGAAATTGGCTATCTTTTTGGCCAGTATAAAAGATTAAAAAATGAATTTACTGGTGTTTTAACTGGAAAAGGTATATCCTGGGGAGGATCTTTAATCAGGCCTGAAGCTACTGGCTATGGTACTGTTTATTTTGCAGAGGACATGTTAAATTATGAAGGTAAATCAACAAAAGGAAAATCAGTCGCTATTTCTGGCTCAGGAAATGTTGCACAATATGCAGCTGAAAAATGTATTCATCTTGGAGCAAAAGTCATTACGATGTCAGATTCATCTGGAACTTTATTTGATAAAGATGGTATTAATGAAAATAAATTATCTCACATTATGTACTTAAAAAATGAAAAGAGATCTAGGATTCATGAGTATCTAAAAAAATTCCCATCAGCAGAATTTTTTGAAAATAAAAATCCCTGGAATCTAAAGTGTGATATTGCACTCCCCTGTGCTACACAAAATGAACTTTCATACAAGGATTCAAAAATGTTAATTAAAAATGGATGTTTTTGTGTTGCTGAGGGCGCTAATATGCCATGTCAACCCGGTGCTGTTAAAGAATTTAAATTAAATAAAATATTATATGCACCAGGAAAGGCATCAAACGCTGGTGGAGTAGCAGTTTCTGGACTTGAAATGGCTCAAAATTCACTTAAATATTCTTGGACAAGAGATGAAGTTGATCAAAAATTGAAGGAAATAATGATTAATATTCATAAATCTTGCTTGGAATATGGAAAACAAAAAAATTATATCGATTACAATAAAGGAGCTAATATTTCAGCATTCATAAAAGTTGCCGATGCAATGCTTGCTCAAGGTGTAGTATGATTAATCATGGTATATTCAACTGAAGCTATTGTATTAGGATATATAAATTATTCTGAAACGAGTGTAATTGTTAAGTGTTTTACAAAAAAATATGGTGTAAAATCATACTTCATAAAGGGCATTAGATCAAATAAAAAAAGTAAAATTCAACTAGGGCATCTTCAAAGACTTAACATTATAGATATTGAAAGCAAAGAGAATAAAAAAGGAGAGCTTTCATATTTAAAAAATATAAGATCATTAATTTCATTTCAATCCATTAACTCTGATATTTTAAAGTATAATACAGGCTTATTTATCTCAGAAGTTTTAATTTCAGTTATAAAACATCAAGAAACCGATATTGAAATATTTAATTTTATAAAGAATAGTTTGATATGGTTTGATAATTCCGAAAAAAATTCAAATTTTCATATTCTTTTTTTAATATACCTAACAAATTATTTAGGCATAATTCCAGAGAAAAATATAAATAATTTAAAATTCTTTGATATTGAGAATGGAAAATTTAATTCATCTTCAAATTCAATTAATTGTATTAATGGTGAGGTTGTTGGACATTTATCTCTGATTTTGGGCACAAAGTTTGATTACTCTTCTCGGGTTCTAAGTAACGTTAAGCAAAGAAGAAACATGATTAATTTAATTTTAAAATACTACAAGGTTCATGTTCCTGGATTTAAACTTCCAAAATCATTAGATGTCCTCAATGACTTATTCTCTTAAAAGTTTTTTATTTTTTTGTTTTTTAATATTCTTTTCAAACATTAATTGTCAAGTCATCAGAGTTGTAGATTCTGATTCAGGTATCAGTATACCTTCTGCTTTATTCTATAATGAGGATAAGTCAATTTCAAAACTTACAGATTTTGAAGGAAAAATATCAATTGATATTTTTAATAAAACCGATTCTGTAACGGTAAGTCATATTTCTTACATCGATAGTATTTTTACATATGATCAGTTAAAAGATCTGAGTGTTCTTGAGCTAAACATGAATTCGAGAGGCCTCGATGAAATTATTCTTTCTGTAGCTAGATATAAACAAAATATTAAGTCCCTTTCTAAAAAGGTTTCTATTATTAATGCCAAATCTGTTGAACTTGAAAATCCTAAAACCTCAGCCGAAATGTTATATCATGCAGGTGGAATTCATATTCAGAAATCACAAGCTGGAGGTGGTAGCCCTGTAATCAGAGGGTTTGAGGCTAACAGAGTGCTATTAGTGATTGATGGAGTACGGATGAATAATGCGATATATCGATCTGGTCATTTACACAATTCGATCACTATTGATCCAAACTCATTGGATAGAACAGAAGTGATTTATGGGCCATCATCTGTTGGATATGGATCTGATGCACTTGGAGGAGTAGTCCATTTTTACACAAAAACACCTAGAATTAATAATTCAAAATTTTTTAATTATTATAAATCTGTTTCATACAATATTAATAATAAAACAAAAATTAATAATTATAGTTTGGAACTTTCTACTAAAAAATGGGCAAGTTACACAAGCTACAGTAAATCATATTTTGGTGATGTAATCATGGGGAAGAATAGAAATCATGGTTATGATGATTGGGGATTGGTTGATTATTACTCAAAAAATAATGGAAATAAATATTTTAAAAATTCAACTAAAAATCCTAACCCTAATATTCAAAGGAATACGTCCTACAGACAAAAAGATTTAATACAAAAGTTTAATATTATCACCAGTGAAGACTCAAATCTTATTTTAAATTTTCAATATTCTAAATCATCAAATATTTCAAGATTTGATAAGTTGAGTGAAATAGCTGAAAATGGAGAATTAAAATATGCTCAATGGTACTATGGACCTCAAAATAGAATGTTAAGTTCAGTACAATTGAATTTAGCGAATAAAAAAATATTTGATAATGCATCTTTAATATTTTCTTTTCAAAAAATTAAAGAATCTAGAAATAGAAGAAAGTTTAATTCACTTAATTTAATATCTCAAAAAGAAGATTTGAGTGTTTTTTCTATAAATACAGATTTTTCAAAAAAATTAAATGAAATTAATTCTCTAGCCTATGGTTTTGAACTCACAAATAATAAACTTGTTTCTACAGCTAAAAATTTTGAACTCGTAATTGAAAACAATAGAGTTTTTGAAAGGATTCAGAGTAAGAGTTTAAGCAGATACCCAAGTAATGGAAGTAAATATGGTTCAATGGCTACCTATTTTGAATTTAGAAAAAAAATTAGCTCCAAAGCTAATCTAAGCATTGGTACTAGATACTCCTTAATTGATATTTCTGCATCATGGGATCAAAATTTTTTAATGGACAGTAATTTATATGGTTTTTTTAGACAGTTTGAAGACTTAAATTTTACAACTTCAGCTATTACAACTAGTATAGGACTTTCTCAATTCACCAATAATTTTAATAAAATTTCAATCAATTTGTCAAGTGGTTTCAGAGCTCCTAATATTGATGATGTTGGAAAAATTAGGGAAAACTCAGGAATTCTTACTGTGCCAAACTCTAAATTGAAACCTGAAAACGCATATACTATTGATTTAGGTTTTAACAGGTATAACAAAGCTCTCTCATACGGTATAAATTTTTACTACACTCTATTAAATCGTACAATTGGAAGAGATCTTTTTTATGATTATACAGATTTAACAACTGAAAATCCTAATACTGTGTTTTATGATAATGAAGAAGTAATTACAATGGGTAATTATAACTTAGGAAATTCCAGTATTTATGGTTTTAATTTAGACACTAATTATTCTTTTAATGAATATTTTAATTTAATAGGAAATCTTACTTTCACGAATGGAGACATTGTTTATAATGACTATCCAATGCCTTCAATTCCTCCCTTATTTGGATCTGTAAAACTTAGGTTCAAAAAAAATAATTTTAACCTACAATTAACTTATAAATTTTCTCAATCAAAATCAGCTGATCAATACAGTTTTGGAGGTGAAGATGGTCTTGATGAAACTCCTTTTATTTATGAGAATAAAGAAATTAAATATTTGGGTATGCCTGAGTGGGGAGTTTTTCAGTTATCTTCATTATTCAATATTACAAAAGAAATAAAAGCTCAATTGTTATTAGATAATATATTTGATATTCACTACAGAGAATTCGCTTCTGGAATTTCTTCGCCTGGAAGGTCTTTAAACTTGATGTTGATTTTTGATTAAGTATAGCCTATAATCAATAAATTAGAGTAAAATTAAGTAAATTCGCATTTTTATTTTTAATGTCATTTAAAGAGTATAAAACATTAGATCTTACAGAAATTTCGAATAAGATTTCTGATTATTGGGAGAAAGACAAAACTTTTGAAAAAAGTATTTCCTCCAGAGATAATTCTAAAGATTTTGTTTTTTTTGAGGGTCCGCCCTCTGCCAATGGTATGCCTGGTATTCATCATGTTATGGCTAGAGCTATTAAAGACATTTTTTGCCGATATAAAACATTAAAAGGATTTAAAGTTAGTAGAAAAGCGGGATGGGACACCCATGGATTACCTGTAGAATTGGGTGTAGAAAAAGAATTAAATATTTCAAAGGAAGATATTGGGAAGAAAATCAGTATTGAAGAATATAATGAAGCTTGTAAAAAAGCTGTAATGAAATATACTAGTATTTGGAATAATTTAACTAAAAGAATAGGGTATTGGGTTGATATGGATAATCCATATATAACTTACAAATCAAAATATATCGAATCAGTTTGGTGGCTTCTTAAAAAACTGTATGATGATAACTTAATATATAAAGGATACAGTATTCAACCTTATTCACCCAAAGCAGGTACTGGGCTTAGCTCTCATGAGTTAAACCAGCCTGGTACTTATCAAGATGTTACTGATACAACTGTAACAGCTCAATTTGAATGTGTATCAGATTCTTTACCAACTTTCTTATCAAAATATTCTACAGTTTATGTTTTGGCATGGACAACTACTCCTTGGACACTTCCCTCAAATACTGCACTCACCGTCGGAAAAAAAATTGACTATGTTTTAGTAAAAACCTATAATTTATACACTCATAAAGCTATCAATATCATAGTTGCTAAGGATTTAATTGAAAAAGTTTTTAAATCAAATTTTGTTAGAGTTGAAAGCGAGGATAAACTAATCTTTGATTCAATAAAAAATATTCCATATCTAATTTGTGAAAGTTTTAAAGGAAAAGACATTTTAGAAGTTAAGTACCATCAACTTTGGAAAGATGCTCCACTACCTGCAAATAATCCTGAAAATGCATTTAGAATAATTTGCGGAGACTTTGTAACTACTGATGAAGGTACAGGTATTGTTCATACATCTCCAACATTTGGTGCAGATGATGCTTTAGCAGCAAAAAATGCATCTCCTGAAGTTCCTCCAATGTTAGTTTATAACAAAGCTGAAGAGCTTGTTCCTCTTGTAGATTTACAAGGAAAGTTTATTAGTTCTCTTAAAGGAATTGGTGGGAAGTATGTGAAAAATGAATACTATGATGAAGGATTTGCTCCAGAAAAATCAGTTGATGTTGAAATAGCAATAAGACTCAAAGAAGAAAATAAAGCTTTTAGAGTAGAAAAATATACTCACAGTTATCCAAATTGTTGGAGAACTGATAAACCAGTATTATATTATCCGTTAAACTCTTGGTTCATAAAAGTAACTGAAAGAAGAAATGAGTTAATTAAAAATAATTCTAAAATTAATTGGAAGCCTAAGGCAACTGGTGAGGGTAGGTTTGGAAATTGGTTAAATAATGCTAATGATTGGAATCTATCAAGATCTAGATTTTGGGGGATTCCTCTTCCAATATGGATTAGTGAAGACGGAATTGAAAAAAAAATAATTGGGTCTGTGAATGAGTTGTATGACGAAATTGAATTATCAATTAGTAAAGGCTTTATGAAAAAAAATCCATTACAAAAATTTAAAATTGGTGATTTATCTGATGAAAATTATGATAATATTGATTTACACAAACATATTGTTGACAATATTATTTTGAGCTCAAGCAATGATAAAAAAATGTTTAGAGAAGATGATTTAATTGATGTTTGGTTTGATTCTGGAGCAATGCCATATGCTCAATGGCATTATCCATTTGAAAACAAAGATTACATTGATAAACATAAATTCTTTCCTGCAGATTACATCGCTGAGGGTGTAGATCAAACACGTGGATGGTTTTATACTTTACATGTAATAGGTACATTAATATTCAATTCCAATAGTTATAAAAATGTAATATCCAATGGTCTAGTTCTTGATAAAAAAGGTCAAAAAATGTCAAAAAGACTTGGTAATGCTGTTGATCCTTTTGAAACACTAGATAAATATGGCCCAGACGCTACAAGATGGTATATGATTTCAAATTCTAACCCCTGGGATAATTTAAAATTTGATGTTAATGGAATTGAAGAAGTAAGAAGAAAGTTCTTTGGTACAATTCATAATATTTATTCTTTTTTTAGTCTTTACTCAAATATTGATGGATTTGATTTAAACAGTAAACATGTTAATTATGAAGATAGACACGAATTAGATCGATGGATTATCTCAGAACTTAATACTTTAATTAAAAATGTTGAAGAAGCTTATAATAATTATGAGCCAACTAAATCTGCAAGGCTTGTATCAAATTTTGTTCAGGATAACTTAAGTAATTGGTATGTTAGATTATCCAGAAGAAGATTTTGGAAAGGTGAATTTAATCAAGATAAGATTTCAGCATATCAAACTCTACATGAATGTTTAAGCACTATTTCAATTATTTCATCCCCTATCAGTCCATTTTATATGGACAATTTGTATCAAGATTTAAATAAAAATAATGGATCAGTACACTTATCTAATTATCCAATTTACAATGAAAAACTGGTAGATAAAGTTTTAGAAAGAAAAATTGGACTATCACAGGAAATTTGTTCATTGGCATTGTCATTAAGAAAAAAAGAAAAAATCAAAGTTAGACAGCCTTTGCCAAAAATTTTAGTTCCTTTTAAAAATGAAGATGAGAAAAACACTTTAATTGAAATTTCTGAGTTTATCAAGTCTGAAATTAATGTAAAGGAAATAGAATTAATTTCAGATTCTTCATCAATTCTTATAAAAAAAGCTAAACCAAATTTTAAGGTTTTAGGACCAAAATATGGTAAAGATCTTAAAGAAGTTGTAAATCAAATTAATTCTCTTGATAATGTTAAAATCAATGCTATTGACGATGGAGAATTAGTTAAAATAAGTTTAAATAATTTAGATTATAATTTAAGTTCTGATGATGTTGAAATATATTTTGAAGATATTGAAGGATGGCTTGTTGCCTCAGAAAATGGTAAAACTATAGCATTAGATACATCTATAAACGAGTCTTTAAAGAATGAAGGTATTTCTAGAGAAATTGTCAATAGAATTCAAAATTTAAGAAAAGAATCAAACTTTAATGTAAGTGACAAAATTATTATTGAATTAGAAAGAAATAATTTGATTGAAAAAGCTATTTTTGCAAATCTTAATTATGTAAAAAATGAAACTTTAGCAAAAGATTTAATTTTTTTAGATAATTTAGACTCAACAACAAAAATTGAATTTGATGATTTCAGTTTAGGTGTTAAAATTTTTAAAATAAATAAAAATGAATGATGATAATTTAGTTTTAAGATATACTGACAAGGATTTAACTCATTTTAGAAAAATAATTGAAGATAAAATTTCTAAAGCTCAACATGATTTAGAACTTATTAGAAGTGCTTACATGAATGACGGCAACAATGGGACAGACGATACTGCCCCTACTTTTAAAGCTTTTGAAGAGGGGTCACAAACCATGTCTAAAGAAGCTAATACACAATTAGCTATTAGACAAGAAAAATTTATTAGAGATTTAAAAAATGCTATTATTAGAATTGAAAATAAAACCTATGGAATATGTAGGGTTACTGGAAAACTAATTTCTAAAAAAAGATTGGAGTTAGTGCCTCATGCGACTTTAAGTATTGAGGCTAAAAATAAAATGTCTTAGATTTCATTTGGGAAAAAAAAAGATTAGCTTAAAAACTTGCCTTTTAATTGTTTCTGGAATTTTAATTTTAGATCAAGTATTAAAGATTTATATAAAACTTAATTACTCTCTAACTTTCTATGGTGAACAGGCTATTATTGATTGGGGTTGGTTTAAATTATTATTTATAGAAAATAGAGGAATGGCCTGGGGAGCTAAGTTAAATGACTTCCTTCCCTTTTTTGATGATAACTCTGCTAAGCTTATTCTTACTCTTTTTAGGATTGTTGCAATTGGATTCATATTCTATTGGTTAAAAAATATAATTAAAGAGAACAGCAATAAACTATTAGCTATTTGTTTGTCATTAATACTCGCTGGTGCTATTGGAAACGTAATTGATTCTGTTTTTTACGGTTATTTATTTACAGAAAGCTATTTTGAAGTAGCTAAATTCTCTCCTGGTAATGGGTATGAAGATATTTTTTATGGAAATGTAGTCGATATGTTTCAATTTCCGCTATTCACATGGACTTGGCCTAACTGGTTCCCCTTTTTAGCTGGGGAAGAGTTTACTTTTTTTGAACCTGTTTTTAATATTGCTGATTCTGCAATTTCTATTGGTATTTTTATGATGATTATATTTAATAGAAGTTTTTTTAAAAACTAAAAACTTTTTTTGGAGTAACACAAAAATCTAGTTTTTCATCATACTTGCTTGTTTGAATTTTATACTCTGGCTCAAAAAAAGATAGCCCTACTTTAATAACATTTCTTGTTTGATCATTAGTTAAGAATCTATCATAAAAACCTTTACCATATCCAACCCTGTTTCCATTTTTATCATATGCCAACAAAGGGACAAAAATTACATCTATATTTTCTTTGAATTCTTTGCCGTTAATTGGTTCAGGAATACCATATTTATTTTTTTTTATTAATGTTTCTTCGTTGAAAATGAATGATTTCATGGATTGTCTATTAAAATCTGATTTAGAAATCAATATCTCTTTGTCTTTTCCGGTTAAAATATTTAGAATTGGTGTTGTATCAACTTCAAATTTTTCTTCAATAGATAAAAAAATATGAAAAAAATTATAACTCCAAATTGGTAGATTCAACACATTATTGGCAATTGAAATACTTTTAGTAATAATTTGATCATTGTTTAATTTGGATCGAAGAAATAAATATTTTTTTCTGGCTTCAATTTTGTTCATTCTCAAATACAAATAAATAATTATTTTAGTTAAGTGGCCATATCAAAAAAAATTATTTTAAAAACATTACCTGAAGATCCTGGTGTTTACCAGTTTTTAAGTAAAGAAAAAAAGATTATTTATGTTGGCAAAGCTAAAAATCTTAAAAAAAGGGTTAGTTCTTATTTTCTAAAGAACATAAAAAGTAGAAAAACTCTAAACCTAGTTAAAAACACTAAATTTATTGAACATGCAGTTGTAAAATCTGAGTCAGATGCTCTTTTATTAGAAAATTCTTTAATAAAAGAAAATCAACCTAAATACAATATTCTACTGAGAGATGATAAAACCTATCCTTGGATATGTATTAAAAATGAAAGATTTCCAAGAATTTTTTTAACAAGAAAATTTATAAAAGATGGATCTGAATATTTTGGACCATATACAAATGTGAAGGTTATAAATATCTTATTGAATTTAATTAGAACATTATACCCTATTAGAACAAGCAATTATAATTTTTCACAAAAACAAATTAATAATCCAAAAAATGAAATTTTTCTTAATGTTCATAAAAATAGTGGTCATAGCCTAATACTTGGTTTTAAAAAATTTGATAAAAGTTTGATTAAAAATCTTGTTTCTGAAGAAAGTTATAATGAAAATATTGAACATGCTAGAGATATTCTGAATGGAAAGTTTAGTTTTATCAAATCAATTCTAAAGAAAAAAATGATAAATTTTTCTAAAAATTTAGAATATGAAAATGCTCAAAGCGTTAAGGAAAAATTAAATTTATTAGAAAATTATCAATCAAAATCTACAGTAGTTAGCCAAAAATTAAGCAATATTGATGTTTTTAGTATTATTTCGGATTTAGATTTTGCATTTATTAATTACTTACAAATTATAAATGGAAGAGTAGTTAGATTTCACAATCAGGAGGTGAGAAAAAAAATGAATGAAAGTGATGAAAAGATTTTAAGCCATATTATTTTAAGCTTGAGAGAAAAATTCAATTCCCAATCGAAAATAATTATTTCACCATTTGATTATAAAAAACTAATTAATTTAAAATTTATAGTTCCTAAGTCAGGAGATAAAAAGAAACTTCTAGACTTATCCTTCAAAAATGTAAAAATATTCAGACTTGAAAGAAATAAACAAATTCAGCTGATAGATCCAGAAAAACATATAAATAGAATTATGGAACAAATGAAAATTGATCTTAAATTAAAATCTGAGCCCAGACATATTGAATGTTTTGATATTTCAACAATTCAAGGCACAAATAATGTAGGATCGTGCGTAGTTTTTATGAATGGTAAGCCAGCAAAAAAATATTATAGAAAATTTAACATAAAAACCGTCAACGGACAAAATGATTTTGGATCTATGAAAGAAGTTGTTTACAGACGTTACAGAAGATTATTAGAAGAGAAAAAGGTATTACCAAATTTGATAATAATAGATGGTGGAAAAGGACAATTAAGTTCGGCTGTAAAAAGTTTAAAAGATCTTAATTTATTTGAAAAAATACCTATACTTGGAATAGCCAAAAGACTTGAAGAGTTATATTTTCCAAATGATACTATTCCCCTATACTTAAATAAAAAATCCGAAACTTTAAAAATAATTCAACAACTTAGAAATGAAGCTCACAGATTTGGTATAAGTTTTCACAGAAATAAAAGATCAAAATCTGCACTTGTTTCTGGTCTTGATGGTATTAATGGTATTGGTGAAAATACTAAAAATAAAATATTAAAAAAGTTTAAATCCATATCAAGATTAAAAAATGTAAGAGATACTCAAATTATTAATGAAATTGGAAAATCTAAAGCTCAAAAAATTATTAACTATTTAAAAGATAATAGCTAGATTTTTTAATTTTACAATGTTGAAGGGAAATTTATTTACTTTATTGCTTTACATTTTTTTTTATTCAACAACTTCATATGCTCAAAATCTAAGTAAATCAAGTATAATCAATGACAGTTTATATTTAAAAACATTTGATGCGTATAAATCCGGTGAATTACTTGAATATAAACTTAATTATGGTTTTTTTAATGCAAGTTATGCATCATTGGAAATTAAAGAAGAGAATCTTAATAATGAGACTGTATTCAGGGCAACTGCAATTGGTAAAACTATAGGATTAGCCAGATTATTTTTTAGAGTAGATGATTTATATGAAGCTTTTTTTCCACTAGAAAAGGTAAAGCCAATAAAATCTATAAGAGATATTTATGAGGGTGGTTATATAAGAAAAACTGAAACTTATTATAATGATGATTATAAAACAGCTACCATTCTTAATAAATTAACTAATGAAAAAGATACAATAGCTCTTGAGGATGATTATCAAGATATAGTTTCAACATTCTATTTTTTAAGAAGACACCTAGATATCAATAAATTAAATAATGGCGATATGATCGCTTTGAATATATTTTTTGATAAAAAAAATTATCCTTTCAAAATGAAATTTCTAGGTATAGAAAATTTAAAGACTAAATTTGGGTTAATTGAATGTATAAAATTAAATCCTTACATGGAAGCTGGAAGAGTTTTTAGAAGTAATAAGGGTCTTGAATTATGGGTTACAAACGATGATAACAGAATTCCTATTAAAGTCAAAGCAAACCTTAGAGTTGGTACAATAATAGCAGAATTAACTTCATTCAGAGGAATTACAAATCCTTTTAAAATAATAGTAAATGAGCAATAATTTAATTAAAATTTTAATTCTTCTACTTTTTATTTACTCTTGTGGTGAAAAGGAAAAAAAAATAGATCAAATTTTAATCCCCAATAAAGTAAAAATTATAAAAGAATTTGGTTTTAATTTGAACAACTTTAATGTTAAAAAAGATACGGTAAACAGAGGAGATTCTTTTGGCTTAATTCTAGAAAAAAACAATCTTTTTTATCCAAAGATTTATAATATAGTTTCTGAGGTAAAAAAAGTTTTTGATATTAGAAAAATAAATATTGGTAGACCTTATACCATTCTATCTTCAAAAGATTCATTAAGTAAACCTGAATATTTTATTTACCAACCTAATTCTATCGACTACATAGTTGTTTCGCTCAATGACTCTCTTTGGGCAGAAAAAAAACAAAAAGAAGTAAAACTTATTCAGAAAAAAGCTTCAGGAATTATTAAAAGCTCATTAGCCGAAACAATGCAAGAATTAAAACTCAGCCCACTGCTAACAAATGAGCTTTCTGAAATTTATGCTTGGAATATTGATTTTTTTAGACTTGAAAAGGGTGATAATTTCAAAATATTATATACATCAAAATACATTGATGACAGCATATACATTGGCCTTAACCGTATACATAATGCTTATTTTGAGCATAGAGGAAATCCCTTTTATGCGATAGAATTTAAAACTGACAGCGTTAGAAATATTTATGAATATTTTGATGAGAATGGAAAAAATTTGAGAAGAGCATTTTTGCTATCTCCTGTTCAATTTAGTAGAATTTCATCTAGATATAATCTCAGAAGAAAAATTGCATATTATGGAAGAATTAAGCCTCATTATGGTACTGATTTCGCTGCTCCCGTTGGAACACCAATTAGAGCAACTGCTGATGGAACAGTTATAAAGTCAGGGTATACAAGAGGTAATGGCTATTATGTAACTGTAAGTCATAACTCTACATATTCAACTCAGTATTTACATATGAACAAAAGAGGTTTAAGAGTAGGAACTAGAGTTAAACAAGGAGATAAGATAGGTGAGGTTGGTATAACAGGCTATACATCAGGTCCACACGTTTGTTATAGATTTTGGAAAAATGGTAAACAAGTAGATCCATTAAAACAAAAGCTCCCTGAAGCAAAACCAATTTCAAATGAGTTAAAAGAAATTTATCTTTCATATATGAACCCAATTAAAAACGAAATTGATAATATTGAATCAAGTCTTACCTTTGAGCAAAATAATTTAACACAAAATAATGTTAGATAAGATAAACCCAACTAAAACAAAATCATGGAAAAAACTTAAAAATTTAGGTTCAATTTCAGATTTAAAGAATTTATTCAAAAATGATGCTAACAGATCAAAAAAATACTCACTTTCTAACGATGGACTTTTTGTTGATTTTTCAAAAAACTTAATTGATGACGAAATTCTTGATTTACTTTTTAATCTATCTAAAGAATGTAAATTAAAGGATGCCATCAATAAGCAATTTGATGGAGAAAAGATAAATGAGACTGAGGATAGAGCTGTTCTACATACAGCTTTAAGAAGCTTTGATAAAAAAAGTCCTTTTTTTAAAAATATTCAACAAGACAGAGAAAAAATTAAGAATTTAAGTAACAACATTTTAAATGGAAATCATCTAACAAGTAATGGGAAAAAATTTACAGATGTTGTGAATATTGGTATTGGGGGTTCAGATCTTGGCCCAACAATGGTTGTAGAAGCTTTAAAATTTTATAAAACAAACTTAAATATCCACTTTATTTCAAATGTTGATGGTGACCATGTTGCTGAAGTTTTGAAAAACTTGAATCCTGAAACAACATTTTTTATAATTGTTTCTAAAACATTTACAACACAAGAAACAATTTCAAATGCACTTACAGTAA
The DNA here is from genome assembly GCA_002457715.1 of Cryomorphaceae bacterium MED-G14. Lineage (GTDB taxonomy): Bacteria > Bacteroidota > Bacteroidia > Flavobacteriales > Flavobacteriaceae > Eutrophosalina. Next base: position 3,726 of record NTKN01000021.1, on the reverse strand, counting down.
AGGATTGGTTTTGTAAAAAACTTGATGAAAAGGATATACAAACGCATTTTGCTGCAGTATCTACAAATTTAGAAGCTGTGAAAGATTTTGGAATTAATCCAGACTTTGTATTTCCAATGTACAATTTTGTAGGCGGTAGATTTTCACTTTGGGGAACTGTTGGTATTTCAATTTCTTTAGCAATTGGTTATGAAAATTATGAAAAGTTACTTCGAGGAGCTAATTCAATGGATTTTCACTTTAAAAACAATCCCTTTGAAAAAAATATTCCAGTGGTTTTAGCTTTAATTAGTATATGGTATAACAATTTTAAAAATGTTGAATCTGAGGCTATAATTCCTTACACTGAATACCTTAAATATTTACCTTCTTATCTGCAACAAGCAATAATGGAAAGTAACGGCAAAAGTGTTGACAGAAATGGGGAAAAAATTAATTATCAAACAGGGAACATAATATGGGGAGGAAGTGGTACAAATGCTCAACATGCTTTTTTTCAACTAATTCATCAAGGCACTAAACTAATTCCTTGTGATTTTATTGGTTTTAAAAAATCTCTACATGGCAATATAAGTCACCAAAATAAATTACTTTCTAACTTCATTGGTCAAACTGAAGCTTTATTAAATGGTAAAAGTTTAGAAGAAGTAAAAAAAGAATTAATAATATCTGGACTTTCTACAAAAAAAATTAATGAAATTTCACCATTCAAATCTTTTGAAGGGAATAAACCTTCAAATACCATTTTATTTGAAAGCTTAACCCCAAAATCCATCGGAATGTTAATCGCAATGTATGAACATAAAATTTTTGTACAAGGTGTAATTTGGAATATTTTTAGTTTTGATCAATGGGGTGTTGAACTTGGTAAAAAACTGGCAGCTAAATTATTAACAGAAATAAATTCTGGAAAACTTAAATCCCACGATAAATCAACAGAATCTCTTCTAAAAAATTTAAAAGATTGATTTATGATTTATATAATAATTAAAAGTTATTTTTTTATCATTTTATGTTCATAAAATTAACATTTCAATAACAATAAATGTTAAAATTTTCTTAATATTTGCCATATAAAAATAATTCACAAATGAAAAAAACTTTTTTAATGCTATCGTTATTCTTTTCTGGGATAATGTTTGCTCAAAATTCTGTAACTGGAATTGTTGTTGATGCAGAAACTGGAACTGCACTTCCTGGAGCTTCAATAATAATTCAAGGTACAACGACTGGAGTTTCAAGTGATTTCAATGGACGATTTACCATTAACACTGACTCAGGCTCTACGATTGAAATTTCATACATCGGTTATGAATCTGCTGAAATTTCTGTTAGTGAAAGCTTTGATTTAGGTTTAATTAAATTAAACCCAGGCGAAAACATCTTATCAGGGGTTACTGTATTTGGAGGTTTATCCCTTGCTACTGATAGAGAGACACCTGTAGCTGTTTCAACTCTATCCACTACTGAGATTGAGGAAAGAATTGGTAATTTAGAATTTCCTGAATTATTAAATTCAACTCCTGGAGTTTATGCTACTAAAAGGGGTGGTGCATTTGGTGATAGTTACATTAGCGTAAGAGGTTTTAAACAAGAAAATATTGCTGTATTAATTAATGGTATGCCAGTAAATGATATGGAAAATGGTAAAGTATATTGGAGTAACTGGGCTGGTTTAACAGATGTTGTTTCAGCAATGCAGGTTCAAAGAGGTTTAGGCTCTTCTCCGCTTCCAATTTCATCAGTTGGTGGAACGGTTAACATTGTTACTAAATCTACAGAACTTACCCAAGGTGGAAAAGTTGCTGCTACTGTTGGTAACGATGGATATTTAAAAACTGTTCTTAATTACAATACTGGAATTATGGATGGTGGTCATGCTCTATCTTTTGTCTTTAGTAGAACTGCCGGTGATGGTGTAGTTGATTTTACTGAATTTGAATCATATGCATATTTCTTAGGGTATGGATGGAAAAGTGATGATGATAAAAATAATGTGCAATTTATTGTAACTGGTGCCCCTCAATACCACCAACAAAGATATTATAGCTACTATAATCAAGCTACTCTCCAGCAATATGTGGATCATGGTATATATTATAATTATACTGGAGGGATGTATAAAGGTGAAGGATTTAATATGAGAAGAAATTTTTATCATAAACCTATTGCATCGGTCAACTGGGAAAGTAAATTAAATTCAAAATCTACCTTGTCTGTGACTGCTTATGCTTCTGTTGGTAGAGGTGGTGGAACAGGAGATCTTGGAAGAATTTATGGATTCCACTATTTTAGTGGTGATTTAAATTATGGATCACAACCTGGAAAATATGCGCTTAGAAATCCAAGTAATGGATATTTTGATTTCGACAAACTTGCAGCATCCAATGGTGGTATTCCAACTACTTTTTACAGTGGAAGAACTTATTCTAATGTTATAGATCCAACTACTGGTTTATATATTGTCAATGATCCTGATGAAAGAGTAAATGGTGTTAAAAGAAATGGAATTATTAGAAGAGCTTCTGTTAATTCACATAACTGGGTTGGAGGTTTAATAAATTTCAAAACACAATCCAATGAAAATTTTGCTTACCAAGTCGGAGCTGACTTGAGATATTATAAAGGTATTCACTACAGAAGATTAGATAATTTACTTGGTGCAGATGGATATAGAGATTTTGATAATGTAAATTATCCAGGAGGATTTATTGCTAAAAAAGAACATCCATCAACAATGGAAAATATTTGGAATGTATTTAAATCTACTGATGATGATGAGAAAATTGATTATCATAATGATGGTCTTGTTTCTTGGCAAGGTTTATTTGGTCAAGCTGAATATGTTACTGATAAATATTCTGTTTTTGTTCAAGGCTCTGTTGCGAATCAAGGATTCCAAAGAGTTGACTTTTTTAGATATAAAGTAAATGATCCTATGCACAAAAGTGCTACTAAAAATATACTAGGTGGTACAATTAAAGGTGGAGCAAATTTTAATATTGATGCTAAGAATAATGTATATGTTAATACTGGGTATTATTCTAAAGCACCAAATTTTGATGCAGTATTTCTAGATTATGACAACTACGTAACACCTGATGCTGATTTAAATAATGAAAAAGTTTTTGGATTAGAAGTTGGTTACGGATATAGATCTAGTAATCTTAATATGAACTTAAACCTTTTTAGAACATCATGGAAAGACAGATTCCTTTCAGATGGCATTAGAATAGATGGTGTGAGTGGAACTGCTAACTATACTGGTGTAGAGCAATTACATACTGGTATAGAATTCGATGGTGTTTGGAATATTAGCAATTATGTAAAACTTGAAGCTATGGCAACTTTAGGAAATTATAAGTACCAGAAAGATGTTACCGATAATACTGTTACAAACAATGACGGCCAAGTAATTGGTTCATCGACTCTATACTTAGGTGGACTTAGAATTGAAGATAGTGCACAAACTACTGCGAGAGCTAACTTGGTAATTGCTCCAACTGATAATTTTTATTTTAATGTATCATTATTTCATGCCGATGATATTTTTGGTGGAATTCATGAGGATGAAACTTTTGCTGATGAATATGGTTTCTTAGATGAAAATTTAACTGATATGAGATTGCCAGATTATCAAATTTTTGATGCTGGAGCAACATTTAGATTCAAAATTGGTGATGATAGTGTTAGGCTTAGATTAAATGTAAATAATGTATTTGATGA
>NTKN01000020.1 GCA_002457715.1 Cryomorphaceae bacterium MED-G14 | reverse complement strand
TTTTATCAAGTAGATTTAATCCAATTGAGGGTTTTGGTGAAATTAATATTTTATTTAATTCATCATTAATTCTTTCCATGGATATTATTTTTATTCTTTCTGATTCATCTTTGATACATTCAAGGTCATTTTTATAAATTTCAAAATTTAATTGTGAAGAAAATCTTATTGCCCTTAACATTCTAAGAGGATCGTCATGAAAAGTTTTAATTGGGTCTTTTGGTGTTTTTAAAATATTATTACTTAAATCTTTTAATCCATTGTGTTTATCAATTAATTCTCCTTTATTTTTTCCATTAAGCCTAATAGCCAACGCATTTATAGTAAAATCTCTTCTTGATAAATCGTCAGAGAGAGTACCTTTTTTAATTTTAGGATTTCTCGAACATTCATTATAGCTTTCTTTTCTCGCACCAACAAATTCAATTTGAAAACCTTTAGTTTTAATCATTGCCGTTCCAAAATTTTTAAAAATTTGTATTTTGATTTTTAAATATAAAGCTACTAGATTAGCAAATTCAATTCCGTTTCCTAATACCAAAATATCAATATCTTTTTTAGCTTTTTTTCCAATAATACTATCTCTTACATAACCTCCAACTACAAAAATTTCATAATTGTTTTCGTCTGCTATTTTTGAGATAGTCTCCAAAATATCTGATTTTATGAATTTTTTATAGTTCATTTACCTTATGACCTTAAATTCATTATCTCCGATCATTTTAATGATTCTTGAGGGCTTACTACTAAAGATTTTAGAGGACTTAACTATATAATCAACATTATCTTTAATTAATTTATCAATCCTTTCTAAGGAATTAGGAACTTCAAATCCATGTAAGTTAGCTGATGTTGAAGATAATGGATGTTTTAACTCTTTAATTAAGTTTAGACAAAAATTATCATATGGTATTCTAACTGCTATGGAGTTTTGATTTGTGTTTTTAACTTTTGAATTAGAAAAAATTACAGTTGTAGGGTTAGAATCACTTAAAAATTCTATTGCAGTTTCAGAAATGTTTTCTACATAACAGTTAACCATTTCAATATCACTCATCAGATGAATGAGTGGTTGATTTAATTCTCTTTTTTTTAAATGATTTATTTTTCTAGTTACATTATTGTCATTTGCATTACCACCTAGTCCATATACTGTATCAGTTGGATGGAGAATTATTCCACCATCATTAATAGTTTTCAAACATTGATTTAATTCATTCAAAAATTTAAACTGAAACATTGAAATCTCTTAAAGCATCATTTAGTGATGTTTTTTTATTGGTACTTTCTTTCCTTTTTCCAATAATCAAAGCACAAGGAACATTAAATGTACCAGAACTAAATTCTTTTGGAACAGTTCCAGGTATCACTACTGATTTTGATGGAATATATCCTTTAAGATATTTTGGTTTATCACCACTAACATCAATAATTTTTGTTGACGAGGTTAAAACAACATTTGCACCTAAAACTGCTTCATTTTCAATTTTAACACCTTCAACAATTATACATCTTGATCCAATGAATGCATCATCTTCAATAATAACTGGAGCAGCTTGAACGGGTTCTAAAACACCTCCAATTCCTACACCGCCACTTAAATGAACGTTTTTTCCAATTTGGGCACAACTTCCTACTGTTGCCCACGTGTCAACCATAGTTCCAGAATCTACATAAGCACCTATATTCACATAAGAGGGCATCAAAACAGCACCTTTTTCAATGAAAGACCCATATCTTGAGATTGCATGAGGGACAACTCTAACTCCTTTTTCTTTATAATTACTTTTTAAAGGAATTTTATCATGAAATTCGAAAGGGCCAACTTCTATACTTTCCATTTTAGAAATTGGAAAGAAAAGAATTACAGCTTTTTTTACCCAATCATTAACTTTCCATTGATTATTAATTTTTTCAGCAACTCTTAATTTACCTTTATCTAAGAGGCTAATCACATTCCTAATGGCTTCTTGAGTTTCAGTATTATCTAATAATTCTCTATTATCCCATGCAGCTTCAACTATATCTCTCATTTTATATTTTTTTACAAATATAATTTTTAACTATGAATTTATTTTTAATTCGTAATATTTAATATATAATTTAGCAATGTGAAAAGAGTCTTAGGAATTGATTATGGATTAAAAAGAACCGGAATAGCAATTTCAGATCCACTAGGTATTATTGCTTCACCACTCGAAACAATTTATACTAAAAATCTATTAAACTATCTCTTAAATTTAAATAAAAAAGAAAAAATATCAGTATTAGTTGTTGGATTACCATTAAATCTGAATAATAAATTATTTGATATTGAAGAAAATATTAAAGAATTTATACAAAAATTAAAAGCTCATCTTCCGGAAATTAAAATTGAACGAATTGACGAGCGTTTTACTTCAAAAATTGCAAGAAATTATTTAAATAATTACTCGAAAAAACAAAAAATTAGAAGAAAAAAAGAAAATTTAGATAAAGTAAGTGCATCTTTGATATTACAATCATATTTAGAAAGAAAATGATATTGCCAATTGTAGCATATGGACACTCTGCATTAAGAAAAAAATGTCATGAAATAAATAAGGATTATTCAGATTTAAACAATTTGATTGAAAATATGTGGCATACAATGTATCACGCTGAGGGAGTTGGTCTTGCCGCGCCACAAATTGGATTATCCATTCGACTATTTATAATTGATGCGAATCCATTAATTGATGCATCGGAAACTTTACTTAATGAAGATTTTAAAAAACATGTTTTTATAAATCCTGTAATTGTTGATAAATCAAAGAATATTTCTTCATTCAATGAGGGTTGCTTAAGTATCCCTGATATCAGAGGTGATGTTAAAAGACCTGACTCAATTAAAATTAAATTTTATGATCAAAATTTTAATCCTCATATTAAAGAGTTTAATGGAATACTTTCTAGAGTGATACAGCATGAATACGATCACATTCAAGGAATATTGTTTACTGATAAAATTTCTTCTTTAAAAAGAAAAATAATTGAAAAAAAATTATCTAAAATTTTAAAAGGAAATATAAATTCAAACTATAAAATGCTATTCAATAAATAATGAAAAATATTGATAATAAAGTTTCAAATCTAATAGAAATTATGAATGATTTGAGGGAAAAATGCCCATGGGATAGAAAGCAAACTTTAGATTCATTAAAAAGGTTAACGATTGAAGAAACGTTTGAGTTAATTGAAGCAATTGAAAAAAAAGATTTTGACAATATAAAAGAAGAATTAGGTGATCTTTTTTTACATATTGTTTTTTACTCAAAAATTTCATCGGAAAATAAATATTTTGATTTTTGTGATGTAGTTGATTTTTTAATAAAAAAACTAATTGATAGACATCCGCATGTCTATGCAAATAAGGTAGAAATCAGTGAGCAACAAGTAAAGATTAATTGGGAAAAAATTAAGCTGAAAAATAATAAAAAAGGATTACTTTCAGGTGTTCCCAAATCTATGCCTCCAATTTCTAAAGCTTACAGGGTGCAAGAAAAAGTATCAAGTGTTGGTTTTAATTGGGATAATTCACAAGGTGTTTTTGATAAAATTGAAGAAGAATTAAAAGAATTTAATGATGCTTTGAAAGAAAAAAACAAAGATAAAATTAAGGAAGAATTTGGAGATATTTTATTCACATTAATAAATTATTCAAGGTTCATTGATGTAGATCCAGAAATTTCATTAAACAGTTCAACTAATAAATTTATTAAAAGGTTTAATGATCTAGAAATTTTAGCTAAAAACAATAATAAAAAAATTTCAGAATTAAGTTATGAACAATTAAATAAAATGTGGGAAAAAGTAAAAAGTAGTGATTAGGTTTTAGAAATTATTTTAAAATCTTTTTTTAATTTTTTTAATTCATTTTTATAGTTATTAATGTCTGAATGAACATTAGAAAGTATTTCATTATTAGGATCTCCCTTAATAAAATTAAAATTATTCTCTAGTTGGGATATTTTTTTTTGAAATTCTTCAATCTTTTTTCTCAATTTGATTTTTTCCTCATTAATATTTTTTTCAGAAAATATTTTAGCTTTCACATTTAAAACTATATTTTCTGTATCATTAATATTAAGTTCTTTAAGTTTTTGTTCAAGATTTTTGATTAATCTAATTGATTCTGTCTGTGAATTTGAATCTCCTATTTTAATCCATTTCTCAATTATAATATTTAACTTCTCCAATTTAAAATTAACAAATAACTCATCAATTAGTTTTTTTTGTTTTATGGTTATTTCATTTTTTAATTTATTTTCATTTGATTTTGATGAATCAATTTTTTCTAAACATTTTTGATATAAATTATTAAATGAATTCCAATTCTTCTGATTCTTTTTAAATGGAACATTATTTATGCTTTTAAATTTATTTCTAATTTCAATTAAAATTTTTTTATCCAAGAGTTCTTTTGTTTCACTATAAGAATTAAGTTCATTAATTATTTTAATTTGTTTGTTAATATTTAAAGTATAATCTTTTTTTAAAGTTTTAAAAAATAAATTTTTTTCATTGATGAATTTCCTATTTAAATCTTTAAAATCTTTCCATAATTGATCATTCTCTTTTAATTTTAATGGACCTATATTTATAAAATTATCTTTTAGTTGTGTATAAATATTTATGAATTTGATCCATTCATTTTTATTATTAGGTAAATGAACTAATAATTCTTTTAATTCATTTAAAATATTTTTTTTTGTATCTAAATTTTCGTTTTCAAATTTTTCTCTATCAATTAAGTATTCTTTTTTATTTTTTTTGATATCTTTTATAATTGAGTCAAACTTTAAATTTAATTTATCCTCATCTTCAGCTTTTACTGGACCGACTAGATAATTCCATTTTCTAATTAAGATTAAAAGTTTTCTGTAGCTTTTTAATTTATCAGCAATTTTTCCAATTTTCAACGCATCCTCAATGATATGTTCCCTTATCTTTTTATTTTCTTCTTGATTTTTTTCTTTAAATTCACTGTCAAGGTAAAGTAAATCGTAAAACACTTTGACTTGGTGATTATAAGAGTTATTTATTCCAAATACCAAATGATTTGGTACTTTTCCTATTTTCAGCCAATTATTTTTAAGTTTTGTAAATTTTTCATATTTAGATTTACTATCAATATTTAAATTCAATAAATTTTTTAATTCCTCAACTAGTTTTGTTTTTAACTCAAAATTTCGTTTAATTTCAATATTTTGATTTTTATTATTCAAAAAAAAATTATTTATATTAAGTTAAGACTTTTTATCAACTATTCCATATATCCCAACTTGCTTCAGCTTGAATCTCTAACATCTCAAGACCATTTTTAATAATCGCCCCTTTCTTTTCACATTCATTTAAAAAAGATGTTTTTACTGGATTATATATTAGATCGTAACAAGTATGTTTATTGTTAATCAAATTATATGGTATAGGTATTTTATTTTCAATATTAGGATATGTGCCTAATGGAGTAGTATTAATAATAAGATCTGAATTAAGTATTTCTTTTTCTAGATTATCATAATTTATACTATCATCTCTCATTTGGCGTGAAACAACTTTGAATTCTATATTTGATTTTGTTAAACTAAACTTAATCGCTTTAGAAGCTCCACCATATCCAAAAATTAAAGCATGATTATATTTTTTATTTTTTAACGACTTTGAAAATCCAATATGATCAGTATTGTATCCTTTTAATTTACCATTAATAATCTTAATTGTATTAACTGCACCAATTATCGAAGCCTCAACAGAAACCTCATCTAGTAATGGTATAATTTCCTCTTTGTATGGAATTGTGACATTAAATCCATAAATATTTGAAAGATTTATTTTTTTAAAATCAGAAATATTTTTTAGGTCAAAATTTATATACTCATTTTCTAAAATTTGAAGTTTTTTAAATTTAGAATTAAAATAATTTCTTGAGAAAGAATAACCAATATCCTTACCGATTAGACCGTAGATTTTTTTTATCAACATTATTGTTTAATAATATTATGATAATAAAGCTAGCTAAAATAAAAATTAGACCATAAAAATTATTGAACATAGTAAGTAATTCCTCGCCTAACTCAACTTTACTCCAAGGCCAAACAATTGGAAGTGTCCCTAAAACAAATCCTATTATAAGATGATTTAGGTGAATCGGATATTTTTTTAAAATAAAACTTAAAAATTTTGATAGAATTATTAATCCTATTACAGATCCAAGGAAGAATACTATCAATATTTTTATAAGTTCACTATCAATAGGGTAGTTTTCATTTTTAAAAATATTTGCAATAAGATCAAAAAAACTATTAACAGCATCAACTAATAGTAATTCGTAGTTACCAAGAAGTATAAGTATAAAGCTGCCTGATAACCCAGGTATAGTTATTCCGCAAATGCTAATAAAACCACAGAAGAAAACAAATGTCAAAGCTCTATTTTCCATCAGAGGTTCTGAAAAACTCAACAACAATCCAAAACAAAGACCAACAAAAAGAATTAAAAGTTTTTTTACGTTTGTTTTATTAGTCCTTTTGATTAAAACATAAAGACTTCCCAATATTAGACCAAAAAAAATAGACCAGATATATAATTCATAGTTTATTAAAAAAAAATCTAAAATCTTTGATGTGGTGAAATAACTAATTATCATTCCTATTGAAAGGAAAAAAAGAAATTTACCATTAATAGAACTATTTAGTTTTTTAAAATCAAAAAGAAATAAATTTTTAATAGTCTTACTATTAATGTTTTTGATTGAATTCATCAAATGATCATAAAAGCCAATCACTATTGAATACAGTCCACCTGAAATTCCTGGAAGTTTATTTACAGTGCCCATTATTAATCCATGAAAAAATATTTCTAAAGAATTAATATTATTCCAATCTCTATTACTTTTCATTTTTTGATATAAAATTTATTCCAATTAACATAAAAATTCCTAAACTAAAACAAATAAAAATAGTTGAATTTGATATTACATAATCAGTGTTTAATTCTGTTATTTCAAAAGGGATTAGTACTGGTAGCGATCCAATGATTAAACCACTCAATGAAACAATAGTTATATTTTTATGTTTATTGAGTAAATACTTTACAAGTCTTGAAAATGTTAATATTCCAGTTAATATTCCCAAGATAAATACTCCAATCCATATAAAATCATTAAAATTAAAATTGGCCAGAAAAATATTAAGTTTTTCTAAAATAAAATCATAGGATGAAAAAATCAATAATATGTATGCTCCAGAAATACCAGGAAGTATCATTGCACATGAACAAAAGAATCCACATATAAATATATATATCAATGATATTTCACCATTAATATTATTCAATCCAAGTAAATAGGATGTTATTAATATTGAACCTATTAAAAAGGGGAGGTAATTAAAAGAAAAAACTTTTATACCCTTTAAAATAAATGGTATACTTGCTAAAATAAGACCGAAGAAAAAAGAACTTGTTTCTTGAGGATAATTTATAAGTAAATTAGAAATAATTTTACTAAAGATTAAAATACTTGAAATTATACCAAGTGCTAGAAATATTAAAAAATCAAACTTAAATTCTTTAAATTTTAAAAAAAAATCACTTTTTAAAAGGGATCTAATATTTTTAATTTTTAAGTTGTTTAAAGATGAAATAAAATCATAGTAAACTCCAGTTATTAATGCTATAGTTCCACCCGATATGCCTGGGATTAAATCTGAAATACCCATAGCCATACCTTTGAGGTAAATAATTAAGTAATTAATATTGTTCAATTAGTTATTAATAATTTTTTGAAATAATATTTAAAGCCATATTTAAATTTTCAATTGCTTTATCGTGATCATTGTTTCTAAGATAATATTTAGCAATTGAAATCCATGCTTTTTCATATAAAGGATCTTCTTCGACTATTCTATTTAAATATCTAATTGATATTTCATAATCACCAAGTTTTTCATAACATCTTGAAAGTCTGTATAATGAGAATGAAGAAGATTTATTCTGACTATCAATTATTTTATAATAGTATATGGCTTTTGAAAAATCCTCCTGTTTTTCGTGAATTTTTCCTAATTCAATATAACTAGGCGAAAAATTTTCATTACTTATTATTGCAAAATCGTGACAAGCTTTACTTTCTTTAATCTTTTTTTGTTCAAAGTATAGTTTTCCCAATTCATACCAAGCTTGGGTAGAGTATGGGTTTTTATCTAAAAATTTATTTAAAAATTTAATAGCTTCTGAATTTCTTTTTGAAAGTTTGAAACAGCTTATTAGTTTATCAAAACATATTTTATCCTCAGGATTCTTTACAATAATTTTTTTACCAAACTTAATTGCATTTGTATAATTTTCAATATTCATATAATTTTTAAATAATAGATCGTTAACAAAAAATTCTAGTTGGTAATCATATGAAAGATTAACAAGAATCTTTATTGATTGTTTATATTTTTTATTTGATGTTAGAATTTTAGCTTTTTGAAAAATTAAATCAGAATTATTTTTATGAGATTTCATAAACTTAGTTACTAATTTCTCTGCCTCGTTTATTTTATTAATAGTTAGAAGAAATTCAGATTTTAATATAATTATGTTTAAACTTTCAGGATATAAATCAATTCCATAACAAATAGCTTTTTCAGCATAATCAAAATTGTCTTCATTTAAGTAGTATAAAATTATGTCTTCAACTTCGTCTAAGTCTAAAAAAAATGATTCATCATCGTTTATCATACTTTCAAACTTGTAGATTTTGTCTAGTATATTTTCATTTCTTTCTAACACACAATAAAAATATGTAGTCTACCCTGTAAATATTGTTATGCAGATTATTGTTTATTAAAAATTTATTAACATTAATTTTTATAACTGTCTAATGATTTAATAATTAGATTACAACCATGGATTATCTCTTTTTTCGATATAGTCAAAGGTGGAGTTATCCTAACAGCTTTTTTTTCATAAAGTAAAAAAAACAAAATCAAACCATTATTTAAACAATCTTTTACGAGATAGTTTGCTATTTTATTATTTTTCATTATTAACGCTAACATTAATCCTTTTCCTCTTATTTCATAAATTAATTTATGCTTTAATAGTGATCTGAAAAGCTTCTCTTTCTCAGTAGATTTTGAAACTAAATTATTCTTGATAATATATTTGAGAGTTTCGTATCCTGCTCTAGCTATAACTGGATGTCCTCCAAAAGTTGTTATATGTCCTAGAATTGGATTAGATTGAAATTTATTCATTAGTAATTGATTGCATATTATTGCTCCAATTGGAAACCCACCACCTAATGCCTTTCCTATTACTAGAATATCAGGTATTACATTATAATATTCAAAAGCAAACATTTTTCCAGTTCTACCTATACCAGATTGTAGCTCATCAAAAATTAAGATTACTCCCATTTCATTACATTTTGCTTTTAATTTTTTTAAATATTCTTTTTTAGATTCAATAAAACCAGCACCTCCTTGTATAGGTTCTACTATAACACAGGCTACAGAATTATCAATGATTTTCAAATCTTCTAGTGAGTTAAAGTTTATGTGATGAACATTAGGAAGTAATGGTCGATATCTTCTTTTTCTTATTTCAAAACCTGAGACACTTAAACTTCCGTGAGTACTTCCGTGATATGAATTTTTCATAGAAATAATTTTCTGTCTACCAGTTGATCTTTTGGCAAGTTTTAAAGCTGCTTCAATGGCTTCAGTTCCTGAATTAGTTAAGTATGTGCTATTTAATTTATTTGGCAAAAGATTAGAAAGGAGTTCACATAATTCAATACTTGGCTTTTGAACAAATTCACCATAAACCATAACATGAGAGTATTTTTTCAATTGTTTAATAATTGAATTATTAATCTTTGAATTTGAATGCCCAATATTATTTACTGATACACCTGCAACGAAATCTAAATATTTAATGTTTTTGGTAAAAATATAGCTTCCTTTAGCCTTAATAATTTCTAAACCTAGTGGTTTTTTGGTGGTTTGAGCTTGATATTTTCTAAATTTATCTATCAATTAGCATTTGTTTTTTATTTATTTTTTCACTTTCTCTATTAATAAAACCATTTAAAAAAGTTTCATTCTCATCAAGAAACTCCTCTGGATAAAGCACACCCTCTGGGTTTGTAATAAAAGTGATTTGATCCATTCCTTTCTCTTTAAAATAAATTAAAATTGAACTTGCTATAGCCTTATCTACTCCAATTAAGTTTGAGTTTTCATCATACATATAATATATTAACTCTGAATTTTGATCAATTTTAACTCTATCTAATTTATTCTCAATAAAATTTCCAAAAAGTTTAAGACCCTTGATTTGGTTGTATTTGTTATCTCCAATTGAATCTTCTTCAATAATAAATACATTATTTGGTATTTTTATCGAGTCTAATTCGTTGGTATCTAAATCTTCAGTAAAAATTATTTTATCACCAGACATTTGAGTGTAGTTATCCCAAATTACTGGGTTTTTAGAATTAATTTCTGTTTCAGTTAAAATTTGAAGATCTCTTTCAGAAATTTTTTTTCTAAGCATTGTAGTAATTCCAGATTTTTTATCAACTTGAATATAATCTGATCTACCACTTAAATTACCTTGAAAAAACATTACATTATTTAACCCCCTCATTTTTCTTACATCTTCTTTACCTACTGAAAATAAAGTGTCCGCTTTTATAAAAAGTGAATCATTTTTTAAAATATTTATAGCTAGAGGGTTTTTTGTAATTATAGCTGAATCTTTTTCCTGAAAAAACTCAGCAAACTCACCATTAAGAATAAGTTTTTCATTTGTATCAATGATTTTGATATTATTTGAAATGCTTGAGTATCCTTTATCTTCATCAAAGAAAATACTATCTCCATAGATTTCTCTTGAATCAAAGTTAATACTTGCATTATCTACAAAAATACCTTGTTTATTTCTTGGCTCATAAAATCCTGAATTGCATTTTATTACATATCCATCACCATATATTGAAGTTTTTTTATAGAAATAGGTTTTTTCTGAATCTAAATAATAATCCATCATTTCAGATTCTATTAATCTGTCTTGATCTTTAACAACTACGTCATTTTTGAAAACATATTTTTTATTATCAATAAAATATTTTCCGTTAATACTACTAATATCAGAAAGGCTATCAATAATTCTTCCCCCATCATAAAAAAATGCTTCATTATTTACTCTATCAAGTTCTAAGTTTTTTGAATTAAGCTCCATTTCATTATTTAGAAGCTTAACATTTCCATGAGCATACATTTTTTTATTAGTCCCATTATAATTTAAAGAATCACAATACAACTTTAATGTATCTCCCTGGTTAATAAATACTTCTCCAATAGCAATTACAGAGTTTTGTTTTTGAAAAAAAATAGATCTTTTCGAAAATATATTCATCTCTTCATGTCTAAGATGAACTTTTTTGATTTGATCTTCATTTAATATATTACCCTCAGGATAAACTTTTTCATTTCTGTCAAACGAACCAGCATAAACAATTTCTATTTGTTTAAATTCTTGCGAATAATTAAATACTGAAAATATTAAAAAAAATAAACTGAGAGTATAAAAATTACTTCCTAAATATTGTTTGTTTTCTATCTGGGCCAACTGAGATAATTTTAATTTTTAACTTAAGCTTTTCCTCAAGATAATTAATATAGTTCTTGAAATTTAATGGCAGGCTATAAAAATCTGTTATTTTACAAATATCTTCATTCCAACCATCTAATTCTTCATATACAGGCTCTAAGCTTGATTCACTCAATGAGAATGGTAGATGATTTACAACACTACCTTGATATTTATAACCAGTACAAATTTTTATTTTTTCAATTCCGGATAAAACATCACCCTTCATCATTATTAGTTCAGTAACACCATTAACATTTATTGAATGTTTAAGTGAAACTAAATCTAACCATCCACACCTACGCGGCCTACCTGTTGTAGCTCCAAATTCATTTCCTATTTTAGCCATCCTTAGACCAATTTCATCAAAAAGTTCTGTTGGAAATGGGCCGCTTCCAACTCGAGTAGTATAAGCCTTGAAAATTCCAAAAACATCCCCAATTTTATTTGGTGGTACACCTAAACCGGTACATGCTCCAGCAGATGTTGTATTAGAAGAAGTTACATAAGGATAAGTTCCAAAATCTATATCAAGAAGTGAACCTTGGGCTCCTTCAGCTAAAATTTTTCTTCCATTTTCAATAGAATTATGAAAATAATTTTCACTGTCAATGAACATAAGTTCGTTCATATAGTCAATAGAACTTAAAAACTCTTTTTTTAATTCCTCAATATCAAAATCAATCTCAACATTAAAATTATTTATTAAATTAAGGTGTTTACTGATCAAATTTTCAAACTTTTCATTCCACCCTTCCATCTCTAAATCTCCAACTCTAAGTCCATTTCTTCCAGTCTTATCCATGTATGTAGGACCAATTCCTTTTAAGGTTGAACCAATTTTCTTTTTACCTTTAGAAAGCTCAGAAGCTTGATCAATTAATCTGTGTGTAGGTAAAATTAAATGCGCTTTTCTTGAAATTATAAGTTTTTCTTTTAAATCAACATTAAGCTCTTTTAATTTTTCTATTTCATTTTTAAATATTACTGGATCGATTACAACACCATTTCCAATTATATTTAGTTTTTTGTCGTGAAAAATACCCGACGGTATTGTATGTAATACATGTTTAATTCCATCAAATTCAAGTGTGTGTCCTGCATTTGGCCCCCCTTGAAATCTTGCAATTATGTCATAATTTGATGTTAATACATCAACTATTTTACCCTTACCTTCATCTCCCCACTGAAGACCTAATATTAAATCAATTTTCATTTTTTATTTTTTTTTCCATAGAAATAGAGCGAATGATTTTCAATACTTACATCAAATATTTCTTCAATACTTTTCTTAATTATGTGTAGTCTAGGATCACAAAACTCAATTACCTTTCCTGAATCTATTAATATTAAATGATCATGCTGTCTATCAAAATAAGATTTTTCGTAGTGAGCTAAGTTAGTGCCAAATTGATGCTTTCTGACTAAATGACATTCTAGTAATAATTCAATTGTATTGTATAGAGTAGCTCTACTTACACGGTATTTCTTTCTAGTCATCACATTATAAAGTGATTCAATATCAAAGTGATCATCTAGTTCATATATTTCTTTAAGAATTGCAAATCTTTCAGGTGTTTTTCTGTGTGATTTTGAATCTAAAAACTTAGAAAAAACTTCTTTTACTAATTGCTGGTTTTTTGAAATATTTTTTGGCATTTTATAAGGTCAAAAATAAATATTAAAATCTAAGAACTTTATCAACTCCTTTAATTTTTTTTAATCTAGTTATTAACTTATCTATAATATTCTTGTTTTTAACTTTTAACGTAATGAGACCTGTAAACGTATCACCTTCGGTATCAAAGGACATTTTTTCCATATTTATGTTTAAGTTTTCTGAAATTATTGTAGTTATTTTATTTACTAACCCTAGATTATCAATTCCAATGATTTGAATAGTTGATGAAAATTCATGTTGAGAAGAATTAACCCATTTAGCTTTTAATATTCTATAAGCAAATTTAGACTGTAAACTTAAAGAGTTTTTACAATTAGATTTATGCACTTTAATACCATCATTTATTGTTAAAAAACCAAATACATTATCACCCGGAAGAGGATTACAACATGCCGAAAGTTTATAATCAAGTTTTTCACTGCCTTTACCAAAAACTAATTGATCATATGTTTTATTTGAGTTTGAAGATTTATTCGAAATTTTTTTTGATTTTCTTCTGAAAAATTTAATAAAACTATTGTCTTGACTTTTTGCAAAATTTTTAAGTTCAGAGTTGTCTATACTTCCAACTCCAATTCCATAAAATAAATCCAGTGAAGTAGGTAGATTTAGAAAGTTTTGAAGTTTATGTATTATATCTTCAGTGAATGAAATTTTTAAATGTTTTAGTTTTCTTCTTAAAATTTCCTTTCCATCTTCAGCTATCATTTTTTTATTTTCATTGAGAGCAGAACGAATTTTAGATTTTGCTCTTGATGTTTCAACATAATCAAGCCAACTTGCACTAGGTTTTGAATTAGTGCTTTTAATCACCTGTACCTGATCACCACTCTTGAGGCTAAAATTTAAAGGAACTATTTTTCCATTAACCTTTACCCCTCTTGTTTTTAAACCTAAATCTGTATGAATTGCAAATGCAAAATCTAAAGCTGATGCTCCCTTGGGAAGTGATTTAAGATCACCTTCAGGTGTAAAAACAAAAATTTCATTAGAATACAAATTCAATTTAAAATCTTCAACAAAATCAATAGCATTTGATTCTTGATTTTCAAGAACATCTTTGAGTTTGTTTAGCCAATCTTCAAGTCCACTCTCTTGCTCATCACCTTGTTTATATTTAAAATGTGCTGCATAACCTCTTTCAGCAATCTCATGCATTCTATCAGATCGAATTTGAACTTCAATCCATCTCTTTCTAGGTCCAACTACAGTAATATGTAGTGCTTCATAGCCATTAGTTTTAGGATTAGATATCCAATCTCTTAATCTTGTAGGATTAGGCCTGTATACATCTGTTACAATGGAATAAATTTTCCATGCAATTAACTTTTCATTTTTATTATTACTATTATAAATAATTCTTACTGCAAAACGATCATATACCTCATCTAGTGAGATATTTTTTTTAATCATTTTTTCTCTTATTGAAAAAATTGATTTTGACCTACCATTAATCTTAAAACTAATATCCTCAGATTTAAGTTTATCGGATATTTTTCTTGCAAAATTTCTGATGTAAAGATTTTGATCATCTTTTGTCTTTTCTAGACTGTCTTTAATTCTATTATATGTTTCTGAGTCAGTATACTTTAAGCTTAAGTCTTCCAATTCTGATTTAATTTCATATAATCCAATTCTATGTGCAATTGGTGCATAGATATATAGAGTTTCTGATGAAATTTTAATTTGTTTTTCATAGCTCATGCTATCCATAGTTCTCATATTATGGAGTCTGTCTGCTATTTTAATTAAAATAACTCTTACATCATCATTTAAAGTAAGAAGCATTTTTCTAAAGTTTTCAGACTGAATGGAAAGGATTTTATCTTTGTTTAGTTTTGAAATTTTAGTTAAGCCTTCAACAATTCTTGCAATTTTTTCACCAAATACAGATTTTATTTTTTCAATATTATATTCAGAATCTTCTACTACATCATGTAATAGTGCAGCTGCAATACTATTAGCATCTAAACCAATTTTTTCAGCCACTATTTTAGCTACAGATATTGGATGAAATATATATGGTTCACCAGATTTCCTATATTGATTTTTATGAGCATCAATAGCAATATCTAGAGCGTTTCTTATCAAATCCTTGTCGTTTTCATTAAGTGTTTGATAACTCACTTTTAACAAGTTTTTGTATTCTCTTGCTATTTGTCTATTAATTGTTTTTTCAGTTGAAATACTCATTCTAACATAAAATTAATAGATTTTTCTCTGATTCATTGCCTCATATAGTATAATTGCAGTAGATACAGATAAATTTAGTGAGTCAACATCACCATGCATTGGTATTTTAAAAGTTGAATGAGAATTTTTTAAAAAGAATTCATTTATACTAGATGATTCAGTTCCCATCAAAATCGCACAACGCCTTTTAAAATTAATTTTTTGAATTATATTTTTTGATTTAATAAGACTTCCATAAATTCTGAAATGGTTTTCTTGCAAAAAAGTTATGGCATTCTTTTTATCTAGCTCAAAAATATTTAAACAAAAAACTGCTCCCAAACTTGATCTAATTATGTTTGGATTGTAAATTTCAGTTGAAGAATCAGAGATGATTATGTTTTTAAATCCAAAAGCATTAAAAGTTCTAAATATTGCACCAATATTTCCTGGTTTTTCTGGTTTATCTAAGATTAATAACAATTCGTTTTCAGAAAATTTAAAATCAGTAATATTAATTTTTTTTCTTTTAACTATTGCAATAATTTGTGATGATGATCTATAAGTTATAGTCTTCATTAAATCTTTGTTTAATAAAAATTTTTTTTCACAATTATTATTAACAATATTTTTAAAATCAAAATTTTTAGATGAGGTGAAAAAAGAATCAATTTCATATTTTGAGTTAATACACAGATTGATTTCTTTTAAACCCTCTACAATAAATTTTTGATTTTTTTTTCGAACATTAGATTTTTTAGAAACTTTAACTAAAAATTTATATGTTTCATTGTTTTTACTACTAATAACTTTCATTTGATATCATTAAACTAAATTTGAAAATTCGCATATCTTTGAAAATATTTTATGAGCAAGATTTACTTTGATAATGCTGCTACCACACCAATTTCAAATGATGTAGTTGAAATCATGCATCAAGTTATGAAAAATAACTTTGGCAATCCATCTTCAACTCATTCTTTTGGTAGAGAATCTAGATCAATTATTGAACTAACACGAAAAAATATTTCTGAAGAATTAAATGTAAAACCCTCCGAAATTATATTTACATCCGGTGGAACAGAGTCAAATAATATGATAATCAAAGGGGCTGTTGAAACTCATAAAATTGAAAGAATTATTACAACAAAAATTGAACATAAAGCTGTATTAGAAACCGTTGAGTCTTGTAAAATCAAACATCATATTGAATTAATATACCTACCAATTGATAGTAAGGGTTTACCTTCTCTATTTGAATTAGAAAAAATTTTAGATAGTTCAAATAAAAGAACCTTAGTCAGTCTCATGCATATAAATAATGAAATTGGATCAATTATAGATTTAAATAAGTTTGGTAAGCTATGCAAAAAATATAATTCGCTATTTCATAGTGATACAGTTCAAACAATTGGTCATTATAAATTAGATTTAAGTAAACTTAATATTGACTTTTTAACTTGTTCTGCTCATAAATTCCATGGTCCCAAAGGAATTGGTTTTACTTTTCTTAGAAACAATTCAAAGCTCAATTCTTTTATTGAGGGAGGAAGTCAAGAGAGGGGATTGAGAGGAGGAACTGAAAGTATTCATAATATAGCAGGTTTAAATCTTGCATTTTTAAACGCATATAAAAATTTAGAAAAAGACTCAATGAAGATAAAATCTATAAAAAAATATTTTATAGAAAAATTGACCGAAGAGTTTGACATTAAAATAAATGGTTGTAGAGATGAATCTAGCTATACAATACTTAATGTTTTATTTCCAATTAGTATTTCTAAAAAGCCTATTCTAAATTTTAAATTGGATTTACAAGGAATTGCTTGTTCAGGCGGTAGCGCATGTCAATCTGGAAGCGATAAGCCTTCTCATGTTTTAAGTGAAATTCTTGGGCCAGATTTGATAAAAAACATTTCTATTAGATTTTCATTCTCTAAATTAAATTCAATCGACGAAGTTGATAAAGTTGTTAATTTTTTTAAAGAATTTATTAATGAAAATTAATTTTTGAAATAAAATATTTCTCGATAAATAGTAACATTGCCAACCATATCTTCAATTTCAATTAATAGATTATTTTCATTTTTTAGATTTATAAAATTATCTGGTCTAAATTGAATGTAATTTTTCTTAGGTTCATATTCAAAAAGAGCCCATTTATCATTGATATAAGCTTTGTATTTTTTAATTCCAGTTTCTTTATCATTTATTAAGTATCCTAATTTTTGATTTTTATCAATTGTTTTATTTTTTCTAATTTTCTTAATTATTGGTTTAATGGTATCATAATCTAGAAAATATTTTCCCAATGATTTGGTGTTTGCTATAAAGAAATTGTCTTTTAGTTTTGAGCTTGAAAAAAAAGTATTTCCATTCTTATCAGATCTTGCTAAGTACAACCCTTTTTTTGAATTAACATTTATTGGAAAATTTATTGAGAAAGATTTATTCACAGGAATATAGGGGTTCATCAAGTACAGTGTATCATTTTTAAAATCAAAATCGATAGTAGTGTCTCTGTAGAATGTGTTTTTATCTAGCTTTACATTTGCATTATTATAAGTTAAATCATAGCTTGAGTCAGCTCTGATTTTTTTATTAAACTCTACACTTTTTGTTCCTCCAAACTTCTCTATGCTATCACCAATCATTTTTATTTTAACATAGCTGTTATTTTTGTCTAAATCTGAAAGTTGAATAGTAATATCTTTAGTTTCTAAATTTTTTACATAAAATTTTCCTGACTGATTTCTTCTTACAAACTTATAATCACTATCAATTTCATTGTTAAGTAAAATTATTTTTGAGTTATTTTCAATTAATTCTCTAAAGTCTAAGTGTTTAAGAAATAATCTTTTTTCATCAAAAGTCAAAGAATCAAATTTAAATTCTATCAAATCATTATTCTTTTCTTTTAATAAAATCTTATATGTACCATTTACATTGTATGTGAAGCTTTGTTTATCAATAGTCTCAATTCCAAAAAAAATAGTATCCGCTGACTTTAGTTGAGTTTGATAAATACTGTCATTAATTTTTTTTATTTTAAGTCTTTTCTTGAACAATGAACCTTTCTTTTCTTTGTACGCAAATAGTTTTCTTACTTCAGGTCTTATAGAATCTGCAACTTTATAATTATAATTTAATGGATTTAGAGGAATATCATTGTGTGTTCTAATTTCAAAATGAAGGTGAGGTCCAAATGAGGTTCCCGTATTTCCTGAATAACCAATTATTTGCCCTGCCTTTATCTTTAACTCATTTTCTTTAAAAAATTTGTTTAAGGTAAATGTTTCAGCTTTGTATTGGAAGTATTTGATCTGTTCATCAATTTCTTTACTAAAGTCTTGAAGATGTCCATAAACTGATTTTAAACCGTTTGAATGGTTTATATAAATTACTTTACCATATCCTATAGTTGAAACCTGAATTCTAGAAATATAACCATCATCAATAGATCTTATAATTTCTCCTACTTTGCCTTTAGTTTTTATATCTATTCCGGTATGAAAACCACTTGATCTTATTTCTCCAAAATTTCCACTTAACAAAATGTCATATTCAATTGGACGATAAAAATGGTTTTGTGTAAAACCTAAGTAAAAAGTAAAAAAAGTAATAATGTAAAATAATTTTTTCAATGCTTGTTTTTCTTTTCGTACTAAAAAATAATTACCTTTAAAATTAAATAATAGCTTAATATTTTGAAAGAAAGTTTAACTATAATTGAAGAATTAAAAAATAATACTGAGTTATTAATTAAGACCTTGAATGGTTTAAAATTTTTAAATAATGAACTTTCTAATGAACTTTCTAATGTAAAAAAAATATTGAAAGAAAAGGATGATGTAATTATTAAATTGAAAGAAAAATATCATGCTTTAGAAATGGGGAAAGCTATTGTAGGTAGTAATGATAAGAATAAAACAAAAAGAAAAATTAAAAAAATGATTAATGAAATTGATGATTGTATCGTTCAATTAATATCTTAATGCAAAAAATTAAACTAAATATTGCCAACAGAATATATCCTTTAAATGTCAACCCATCTCAAGAGGAAATTCTTAGAAAAGCTTCTAAGCAAATCAATGACATGGTGAATGAATATGAAAAAAAATATGCTGTTCAGGATAAGCAAGATAGTTTAGCAATGTGTGCTTTACAAATCATTAGTCAGTCTGAAAAATTTTCCAAAAGTGAAAGCAACAGTATTAATGAAATTAACGATAAGTTAAATTCAATCAATGATTTAGTTATTCAGAGTTTAGATTCTTAACGTTCATTAAAATAAAATTATATTACCTACATCAGATTTTAATTTGGTAAACTCATCGCTAATAAATTAGAAAGAGTGAGTCTAAATCCTAGAGCGTGCCTTTTTTAAGGATTATCGAATATTTAGTTAGCTCTAAACTTGTATAAATGGAGTTTATACAACAAATCTGTATGTAGGTTTTTTTTTAAAATAAAATCATGAATGAATTAATTTATATAGTAATTGGCTCTTTAATTGGAGGAATTATTTTTTTTATAATCAATAAAATTTTAAATAAAAAATCAATTGATTATGCTAAATCTAGTTCTAATAAAATTTTAAATGAAGCGCGTGCAGAAGCTGAGAATATAAAGAACAATAAAATCCTTCAGGCAAAAGAAAAATTTTTAGAATTAAAGTCTGAACATGAAAAATATATACTTTCAAAAAATGCAGAACATAATGATAAAAAGCAAAACTTAAAGCTAAAAGAAAGAGAAGTCAATCAAAAATTAAAAAAAATAGAAAAATTAAAAACTGACTTTGAAGAAAAAATCAAAACTTTTAATAAAAAAAATGAAACAGTTGAAAAAAAGAAACTAGAGATTGAAAAGATTCTCAAAAATCAAGTAAAAGAAATTGAAAAAATTGCTGGTTATTCTGCTAAACAAGCTAAGGATGAATTATTAAAAATTTTAAAGGATGAGGTTAAATCTCAAGCATTAGAAATTTCACAAAATATAATTGATGAAGCTAAATTGTCTGCCAAACAAGAAGCTAAAAAAATTGTTATAAGCTCCATTCAAAGATTAGGAACTGAGGAAGCTATTGATAATTGTGTTTCAGTCTTTAATATAGAATCTGATGATATAAAAGGCCGAATAATTGGTCGAGAAGGAAGAAATATAAAAGCTATTGAAAGTGCTACAGGTGTGGAAATAATTGTTGATGATACCCCCGAAGCTATTATACTTTCTTGTTTTGATTCTGTTAGACGAGAGACAGCACGCTTATCATTAAAAAAGTTAGTAACTGATGGCAGAATACATCCTGCAAGAATTGAAGAAGTCGTTAAAAAGACATCAAAAGAAATAGAAAATGAAATTATTGAGATTGGTAAGAGAACTGTAATTGATCTAGGAATACATGGATTACATCCTAATTTAGTTAAAGCAGTTGGTAGAATGAGGTTTAGATCATCATATGGCCAAAATTTATTACAACATTCCAAAGAAGTTGCAAAATTATGTGGAATTATGGCTTCTGAACTTGGTTTAAACCCTAAGCTTGCTAAAAGAGCTGGATTATTGCATGATATTGGTAAAGTTCCTGAAGAAGAGACAGAGATTCCACATGCTTTACTTGGAATGCAATGGGCTGAAAAATATGGTGAGAAAAGTGATGTTTGTAATGCAATTGGTGCCCATCATGATGAAATTGAAATGAACAACATGATTTCACCAGTTGTTCAAGTATGTGATGCTATTTCAGGTGCAAGACCTGGAGCTAGGAGGCAGGTAATGGAAAGTTACATACAAAGATTAAAAGATTTAGAGAATATTGCTTATAGTTTTGATGGTGTAAATAAAGCTTTTGCAATACAGGCTGGTCGAGAGTTACGTGTTATGGTTGAAAGTGAAAAGATAGACGATGAAAAGGCCAAAAAATTATCTTTTGAAATTTCTCAAAAAATACAAACTGAAATGACTTACCCTGGCCAGGTAAAAGTAACTGTAATCAGAGAAACAAGAGCAGTGAATGTAGCTACGTAAATCTTCTCCAAGATACACCGTCACCAATACACACCTTGATAGATGATAATTTTTTATTAAAATTTTCAGAATAGTTTTTAGATATCAACTTAATAAAACTATTCAAATGTTTTTTTTCAACCAAATTTATGGTACAACCTCCAAAACCTCCTCCCATCATTCTCGAACCACAAACATATTTCAAATCCTTAGTAAAATCAACAATAAAATCTAATTCTGGACAACTAACCTCATATAAGTTTTTTAACCCTTCGTGAGATTTATACATTAATTTACCAAACTCTTTAAATTTTGATTTTTTTAACAGATCTGCTGCATTTAAAGTTCTTTTATTTTCGTGAATTACAAAATTTGCCCTGTTATAAATTTTTGAATTCAATTTATTTTTTACTCTATACAATTTATCACTTGAATAATTCGCTAATCTTCTAATTTCATTATAATGAATATTTAGGATTTTCTCAGCTGTTTTACACTCTTTAACTCTTAGATTATAAGCTGAGTCTATTAAACTATGTTTTACATTAGTATTTAATAGTAGAATAGTATATAAATCGCTTTTAAATTTTATATAATTATAATTTGAATTTGTACAATTTAATAATATGAGGTGATCTTTTTTCCCATAATTAATTGTGAATTGATCCATTATTCCACCATTTAAACCTATAAATTTACTTTCAACATAACTTACTATTTTTACTATATCAATTTTATCATACTTTAAGTTATTATATTCAATAATTGCTCTAGAGAATCCAGAAATCAACGCTGAGGATGAACTTATACCTGAGCCAATAGGAAGATTAGAATTAATATTGCATCTAAATTCTTTTAATTTGTGTCCATTTAATTTAAAAAAATCAATAGAACCCAAAATATAATTTTGCCAATGAGTTTTACTTTTTTTAATATTTTTTAACTTAAAAAAAAATGAATCATTGAATGATTCAGAAAAAACTTCACAATTATTAGATGATGATTTAGAGATATCGAAAGTTATTTTTTTATTTATTGCGCCAGGGAGTACATATCCACCATTGTAGTCAGTGTGTTCTCCAATTAAATTTACTCGTCCTGGTGCTTCAACTTTAATTTTCATAGTTAGAAATTCTTTTCTGCCATTCCCATGCAGTTTTCAGTGCATCACTTATTGATTTTTTCGAGAACCAGCCAATTTTAGTTTTAATTTTACTTATATCGGCATATGCAGATGTTATATCACCTTTTCTTTTATTCCCAATTTTGTAATTTATTTTTAAACTATTGGTTTGCTCAAACATATTAATTAACTCCAGAACAGTGATACCTTTTCCAGTTCCAACATTAAAAAAATCATAAATTTTTTTGTTTTTAACTTTTGATAAAAAATTAAGTGATGAAATGTGAGCTAAAGCTAAATCATTTATGTGGATGTAATCTCTGATACAAGTCCCATCTCTAGTAGGGTAATCATTTCCAAAAATTGTTAATTCATTCCTAATTCCAATAGCAGTTTGTGTTATATACGGAATCAAATTTTCTGGAATACCATTAGGAAGTTCTCCAATTAATGATGATTCATGAGCACCAATTGGATTAAAATACCTTAAGCTTATTGCATTTAGGTTAGAATATTTTTTTACAGCTTCCAGGATAATTTCTTCACATTTTATTTTGGTTTCACCATACGGTGACTCTATATTATTGGTTGGACAATTTTCATCAATTGGTAATTTTTTAGATTGTCCATAAACTGTGCAACTAGAACTAAAAATAAGATTAGTTCTATGTTTTTTTGAAGTTATAACCTCAAGTAAATTTTTAGTACCACCTATATTATTTTCTTTGTATAATTTAGGTTTTTTTATACTTTCATTAACAGATTTAAGTGCTGCAAAATGTATAATTCCATCAAAATTATTGCACTCAAACAATTTTGTTAATTCTTTTTTGTCTCTTAAATCAATTTCTTTGAATTCAGGTTTTATTCCTGTAATTTTTTGAATGTTTTTTAAAACTTTAATATTTGAATTAACTAAATTATCGACTATCGTAATTTCGTAACCTTTATTTAATAATTCTACACTTGTGTGTGAACCAATAAAACCTAAACCACCTGTAACTAAGACATTCATTGTAAGTTTTTTTATTGTAAAGTTAACTCAATGATTAAATTTATTTTTTTTTCATTGATTTTTTTATAATAATGAAATATATTTAAATAATAACCGAACCAAAAATGAAAAAATTCAAATTAGTAGTTATTCTTTTTTTAATTTTCAGTTGTTCTCAAATTGATGAGAGACCGAATATTTTATTTATAATGTCAGATGATCACGCATATCAGGCAATTAGCGCATATGATGATAGGTTAATTCAGACTCCAAATATTGATCGTATAGCACATGAAGGAATTCTATTTACAAACGCTTGTGTTACTAATTCAATTTGCGCACCTTCACGGGCAGTGATCTTAACAGGAAAACACAGTCATTTGAATGGTAAAATTGATAATCATGCAAAATTTGATACAACGCAGGTAACATTTCCTCAACTTTTTCAAAAAGCAGGATATCAAACAGCTATGTATGGTAAATTGCATTTTGGAAATAATCCAAAGGGAGTTGATGATTTTTGGATATTACCTGGACAAGGAGATTATATTAATCCCAAATTTTTGGGTGAAAAAAAAGACACTTTGATTACTGGTTACGTCACTGATGTAATTACTGATTTAACCTTGGATTGGTTTAAAACTAAAAGAGATAAAAGCAAGCCATTTATGTTGATGTATCTCCACAAAGCTCCACACAGAGCATGGTGGCCAAGTCCTGAAAAATTTGCAGAATTTTATGAAAAGAAATTTCCAGAACCTGAGACTTTATTTGATGATTATTCTAATAGAGGATCGGCAGCTAAATCAGCAGAAATGAATTTGTTAACCCACATGCAATATATGCATGATAGTAAAGTTAGGCCG
>NTKN01000002.1 GCA_002457715.1 Cryomorphaceae bacterium MED-G14 | reverse complement strand
AGCTACATCGATTTCTCAGTTAAAAGAAAATATAGAAAGTGTAAATGTGAAATTGAGCCCTGAAATAATTAAGGAAATCAATTCGGTGAATGAACTAATTCCTAACCCTGCTCCTTAAAAATATTCTTTACAACCTCTTTAACGTTAGAAAGTTTATTAACATTAATTTTAGTTGAATTAAAATCTTGTTTTATATCACTTGAAATATAGATGTTCTTATAGCCTAATCTTTGAGCTTCATTAACTCTCTTTTCAATACTTGAGACAGATCTCAATTCACCTGATAGATCCACCTCTGCGCAAAAACATGAATATTGATCAATTGCTAAATTAATATTTGAGGATAATATTGCACATATTACTGCAAGATCTGTAGCAGTATCTTCAATTTTAAATCCTCCAGTTACATTAATAAAAACATCCTTAATTCCAATTTTGAATCCAGCTCTTTTTTCTAAAATAGCTAATAGCATATTTAATCTTTTAGAGTTAAATCCATTTGAAATTCTTTGAGGTGTTCCATAAACAGCAGAGCTGACAAGAGCTTGAATTTCGATCATTAAAGACCTACTTCCGTCAAGAGTAACAGAAACAGCTGAGCCTGATGATTTTTTTTCTTTTTTAGATATGAATAGTTCGCTTGGATCACTAACTTCATTTAATCCATTAGAATTCATTTGATAAATTCCAATTTCATCAGTTGAACCAAATCTATTTTTTTTAGACCTTAAAATTCTATATTGATTTTGTTTATCACCTTCAAAATGAAGAACAACATCAACCATATGTTCTAATATTTTCGGTCCAGCTATGCTTCCTTCTTTAGTAATATGTCCAACAATAATAATTGGTAATCCTGTATTTTTAGCTAGTTTAATTAAAATCCCAGTACATTCTCTGATCTGTGTCAAGCTTCCTTGACTACTTTCGTGTATGTCAGTTTGTACGGTTTGAATAGAATCAATGATTAAAATATCTGGTTTAATTTCTTCAACATTTTTTAAAATTAATTCTAGATTAGTTTCAGTTAGAATAAAACAATTTGTTAGGTTTTCAGTAATTCTTTGAGCTCTTAATTTTATTTGACTAGAACTTTCTTCACCTGAAATGTATAATACTTTTTCGCTAGAGCTTAATGAATTTTGTAATAAAATGGTAGATTTTCCAATTCCAGGCTCACCAGAAATTAATACCACAGATCCTTTAACTATACCACCACCTAAAACTCTATTAATTTCATTTTCAGAAAAGAAAATTCTTTGATCATTTGCATAATTTATTTCATTAATATTAACAGCTTTTGATTTTGAAATAAATTCAAAATCATTTTTATTTTTGGTATTTACTATTTCTTCAGCAACAGTATTCCATTCACCACAAGCTGTACATTGACCAAGCCATTTAGGATATTTTGCTCCACAATTAGAACATGAGTAAATTAGCTTTATTTTTGATGACATCAATTATATATAGTTATTTTCGTCAGGAAAAATAACGGTTGGTTTAAAGTTTTTTGCTTCACTCAATTCAATTGAAGCATATGAAATTATTATTACTTGGTCACCTTTTTGAACTTTTCTTGCAGCAGGTCCATTTAACGTAATTTCACCACTGCCTTTAATCCCTTTTATTACATATGTTACTAGTCTTTCACCATTATTTATATTAACGACTTGTACCTTTTCACCTTCAATAATTTTTGACGCTTCCATTAATGATTCATCAATTGTAATGCTCCCAATATAATTTAAGTCAGCACCAGTAACAGTAACTTTATGTATTTTTGATTTTAAAATATCAATTTTCATTCATTAAATATAATTATTTCGCATCGATGTTGTCAATTAATCTTATGCCATTAACTTTTACACAAATAAATATATGTAGATTTTGATTTGCTTCGCTACATATTATTTTTTCAAGTGAATTTGAATTTCTAAAATCCAGATAATCTAATTCAAAATTAGGAATAGTATTAATTTTATTTGAAACATGCTCTTTAATTTCACTGATTTTCAATTTATTGAAACTATCTTTAGCAAAAACAAGCATTTCATAAATTATTTTAGAATTAACATAATCATTCTCATCTAATAATCTATTTCTTGAACTTATTGCCAAACCATTAGTTTCTCTAACGGTCTTACACGTAATGAGTTTGATTCCATTAAAATTTTTATTAATTATATTTTTTACAATTAAAACTTGTTGATAATCTTTTTGACCAAAAAAAGTATAATCAGGTTTAAAAATATCAAACAATTTAGAAACTACAGTAGCTACTCCATTAAAATGATTTGGCCTGTATTTGCCCTCCATTACTTTATCTATTTTCCCAAAATCAAATTTTTCATAACTAACAGTTTCTGAGTACATTTCATTGATTTCAGGCGAGAAAATTCTAATATTTTGTGATAATGAGTGTATTATATCAATATCTTGGTTTAAAGATCTTGGATAATTTTTATAATCAATTAAATCATGAAATTGTGTTGGGTTAATAAAAATGGAGACCCAAACTACATCAGATTTTTTTAAAGCTTCTTCAATAAGAAAAATATGCCCTTTATGAATAGAGCCCATTGTGGGAACAAGAGAAATTTTTTTACTATTTCTTTTGTCATAAGAAACGCTTTTTTTTACATTTTTAATTTTATTCTCAATAATCATTAAGAAAAATTTAACAGCAAGCAAACATAATACTTTAATGTCAATCTTATATAATTTTTGTAATTTTGTAAACCTTAAAGAAACAAGGATTTATGAAAGGAAAAAAAATATTATTTATTTCATCAGAAGTGGTACCCTACATGCCTCAAACTGAAATTTCTACTCTGACTTTTAATTTGCCAAAATTAGTTAATGAAAATGGTGGTCAAACAAGAATATTCATTCCTAAATATGGAAATATAAATGAAAGAAGACATCAACTTCATGAAGTAATAAGACTTTCAGGAATTAATTTAATAATTAACGACATGGATATGCCATTGATAATCAAAGTCGCATCTATTCCAAAAGAGAGAATGCAGGTTTATTTTATTGATAGTGAAGATTATTTTAAAGGAAGACCAGGCTATGCTAAAGATGAAAACGATGATATTTATGAAGACAATGACGAAAGATCCATTTTTTATTGTAAAGGTGTAATTGAAACATTAAAGAAACTTAACTGGGCTCCCGACCTTATTCATGTTCATGGGTGGATTGCTTCATTATTACCGCTTTACATGAGAAATTATTATAATGATGATCCGATTTTCGATGGTACTAAAGTTATAGTTTCTCTTTATGAAGATAGATTAAAAGGTAACCTCGATAAAAGTTTTATAAAAAAAATAAAATTTGATGATATTGAAGAATCAAACTTGAGTATTTTATCAAAATCATCTTATGAAAACTTATATAAATTATCTGTTATCCATTCGGACGGCTTAATACTCAGTCCTAAAATAAAAAATGATTTTTCAGATTTATTAAATGGATTAGACATCCCTGTTTTAGAATGCTCTCATGATTCTGAGGATTATAAAGAAAAGTATAAAAATTTTTATAATAGTTTTTTAATTGATAAATAAAATGTATCGACATCTCTTAATTATTATTCTGTTTATATTTTATTCATGTACTAAGGATTATAATTCAATTGGTACTGATATTTTAAAATCCGATACTTTCAATACAAGTGTGGAGCATATTCCTGTTTATGCTACACAAAAACTTATTTCTCCTTTTAAATCTAATGGATTAAGCTCTTATCAATTAGGACAAATTAATGATAATATTTTTGGGAAATCTGAGTCTTCATTTGTAACTCAGCTAAGATTGTCGCAATATGATCCTTTTTTTGGTTTATGGGATTCTGATAAAGAAAAAAATGGAGACACAAATAATATCAAAGTAATACAAGAAAATGAAAATGTAACTAAAGTTGTTTTAGAAATACCTTTTTATAATAATACAATTGATTCTGATGGTGATGGAGTTATAGATCTTTATGATGTTGATAGTAATGATATAAATAGTGATAGTGATGGTGATGGAGTTTCTGATATACAAGAAAGAGCTAATGGCACAAATCCACTAAATCCAGATACTGACGGAGATGGAATTAATGATAACCTAGACACGGAATCAATAAATCCAGATGAGGGATCTACTGTTTATGATATAGATTCTTTAATTGGGAATATTGATGCAACCTTCAAGATAAAGATTCAAGAATTGGACTATTATTTGAGAGACTACGATCCAAATAATAATTTTGAGACTTTTCAAAAATATTATTCTGATGATCATTTTATTAAAGATTTTGCAAATAAAATTTTATATGATGATTTTATTGAGTTAGATACAAGTGAAATAACTATATATGAGGAAGATGACCCTGACACAGACGAAGTTGATGAATCTACCCAAGTAAAAGAAAGACTTTCACCAAGGATAATAATTCCATTAGATATTCCTTTTTTTCAATCAAAGATTATTGATAAAGAAGGTAGTATTGATATTTCAAATCAGGATAATTTCAACCTTTACATTAAGGGATTATTACTGAGCGCTTATGATTTTTCTGATGATTTATTAATGATTCTTGATTATGATAATGCGAGAATAAAAATCACATATGAATATGATGTATATAACGATAACAATACAACAGATGATACCTCTGATGATATAATTGAAAAAGCAGAAAAAGATTTTGAAATTTTATTAGCAGGGAATCAAATAAACTTGATAAAAAAGGGGAATTTCATTCAACCCATTTTAGACAATATAATTTTAAGTGAAAATCTTAAAACTGGATATTTGAAAGGAGGACAAGGTGCAATTCTAGAGTTAGATTTATTTACAGAAAATAATGGAGTTAATATTTTAGATGAAATTAGATCGAAAGGTTGGTTAATTAATGAAGCTAACTTGACTGTATATATTGATCAAAAATCTATTCGTTCTTATGGCGGCTTAGTTGAACCATCTCGCTTATACTTGTATGATATGGAAACTCAAACTCCATTAATTGATTATTTTGTTGATAATACAACAGGTCAGAAAGAATCTGATAAAAAAATTAATCATGATGGATTAATTCAATACGACTCTGATAAAGAGGGTGTAAAATATAAGATCAGAATTTCCGAACATATTAAAAATATTATTAGAAATGACTCAATTTCTAATAAATTAGGTTTAGTAGTATCTTCATCAATTGATAATTCACAAAATTTAGAATTGAGAGATAATATTGATTTGAATGTCATCCCAATTACATCTGCTATAAACCCATTGGGAACTATAATTTACGGACCAAATCCAGATCAGGAAAATTATGATAAAAGACTTAGGTTGGAATTATATTACACTGAAATCAATAATTGAAATTCTTCATAAACTTTATTAAAACACCTCTTTTTACTTTTGAAAAGGGTGATAATAAAGCATGTTCTAATACAATTGATATATAAATTATAGAGATAAACATTAATTTTTTTAATCCAAAAAAATGCTTATTAATATATTTAATTTTAGATATTAAAACCTCTGTTTTTGTTTTTATTTTTGTTTCAAGATTAGTTCTTGTTGATAATCCATGAAAATGGTAGCATGAAATAGTATTAATCATAATTATTTTAACTCCAATTTTTTTTATTTTTTTACACAGGTCCATATCTTCATAATACATCCAAAATCTTTCATCCCACATATTTACTTTTCTAAAAACACTTTTTGATATTAGAACAAATGAACCTGAAATCCAGTCAGGGCTAAATGAGTCGAGTTTTTCAAGTCTTTTTTTTGTATTATTGTTGAATATCCTATTTATGGATCTTAATATTCCATTAAATGTAGAAAAAGATAAAAATTCGCCATATGCATATGTATTTTTATTTTTTTTATCAAGTTGTTTAATACTTACCACATTTAAATTGAAATCTAAATTTTTATCTAAAATTTTATATAAACAGTTGGAGCCTAGAATTGTATCTGGATTTAAAAATAAGAGTAAGTCAAATTTTGATTTAACTTCACCAATATTGCAAGCTTTCGAAAAACCATAATTTGAATCATTTTCTATCCAAATCACTGATTTGTACATTTTTTTAAAAGAAAGTATTTTTTTATCGTTAGAATTATTATCAACTACAATAATTTCAGTCTTTATTTTTTTTTGATTAAGTAAGCTATTAAGACAATTTTCTAAAGGCAACCATGATTTGTAATTAACAATTATAATTGAAATACCATTCCCATTCATTATAATTTTTTTCTAAGCCTAGCTACTGGCGCACCAATCATTTCTCTATATTTAGCAACTGTTCTTCTTGCTATTGGATAGCCTTTTTTATTAAGTAATTTAGTCAGTTGATCATCTGTATGAGGAATATTCTTGTTCTCATTTTCAATAATATCTTCAAGAGTTTTTTTAACTTCAATTGTAGATATTTCTATTCCATCTGAATTTTTAATTCCTTCAGAAAAGAAAGATTTTATAAGTTTGATTCCGTATGGTGTGTCAACATACTTACTATTAGCTACTCTTGAGATAGTTGAAATATCCATTTCAATTTTTTCAGCTATATCCTTTAAAATCATTGGTTTCATCTTAGTTTCATCACCAGTTAAAAAATAGTCTTTTTGAAAATTAATTATTGATGACATTGTCATTATCAAGGTTTGATTTCTTTGTTTAATTGCATCTATAAACCATTTGGCTGAGTCAAGCTTTTGTTTAATAAACATCACTGCATCTTTATGACTTTTAGTTTTATTTTTTGACTCAGAATATCCAGACAGCATATTTTTATATTCTTCAGAAACATTAAGTTGAGGAGCATTTCTTGAATTTAATTCAAGTTTTAGCTCACCTTCAATAATTTTAATCGTAAAGTCAGGCACAATCGAAGAATTAATTTTCGTATTTTCATTAAAAGCTCCACCGGGTTTAGGGTTTAATTTTTCTATTTCAGTGATCACATTTCTTAATTCTTCACTACTTATATTTAGTTTTTGTTTTATTTTTTCAAAATGTTTCTTTGAGAATAAATCAAAAAAATTTTCAATTATGTTTATTGATAAATCAATTGTTTTATTTTTACTTTTTCTTCTAAGTTGTAGAACTAAGCATTGTTTAAGATCACGGGCTCCAATACCTGGTGGATCTAATAAATATATCTTATCGAGAATTTTCTGAA
Source organism: Cryomorphaceae bacterium MED-G14 (assembly GCA_002457715.1). GTDB lineage: Bacteria > Bacteroidota > Bacteroidia > Flavobacteriales > Flavobacteriaceae > Eutrophosalina. The sequence continues at coordinate 48,449 of NTKN01000002.1, read as the reverse complement.
TTAATGCTTCATCAGCATCTATCCCTAATGTAAAAATTAAATCGTCAGAAATATCTAAAATATCTCTTCTTAAATAACCAAAAGAGTCTAAGCTACCAATAATAAACTCAGCTATCTCAAGTTCTTTTTTACTTAAAGAGAAAGAATGTAATTGAGTTTTTAAAAATTGGTTAAATGAAGTTCCAGATGCAAATGGAATATTTTTTTCTGCTTCCTCACTATAATTATTTGATTTTAGTTTGTAATCTGGTGTGTCATCATCTGAAAGATAATCAGAAATATCGATTTCATCATGATCGTTTTCTTCTTTTTCAAAACTATCGTCATTCTCATTAAAATTATCAGAATCTGTATTATCAATATTATTTGTATCTAGAGCTGGATTTTCTTCAATTTCTCTAGATAATCTTTGCTCAAACTCTTGAGTAGACAATTGGATTAACTTCATCAATTGAATCTGTTGAGGTGAAAGTTTTTGAGATAGTTTTAACTTTAATTTTTGATTAAGCATTTTTTTGTATTACACTAAAAATACAAAATGTCAAAGGATATATACTAAAACTCTGCGCTTTTTGGAGTTCTTGGAAATGGAATCACGTCTCTAATATTATTCATTCCAGTTATAAATAAAATTAGTCTTTCGAGCCCTAGTCCAAAACCACTATGTTTTACACTTCCATATTTTCTAAGATCAAGATACCACCAAAGCTCTTTCTTTTCAATACCTAAAGCTTCAACCCTTTCATTTAAAATATCAAGCCTTTCTTCTCTTTGTGATCCACCAACAATTTCACCAATTCCTGGAAATAAAATATCCATAGCTCTTACAGTTTTTTTGTCATCATTTAATCTCATGTAAAAAGCTTTAATTTTTGCAGGATAGTCGTATACAATTACTGGGCACTTAAAATATTTTTCAACTAAAAACCTTTCATGTTCGCTTTGAAAATCAATTCCCCAATCTTTAACAGGATATTTAAATTTCCCTTTTTTATTAGGCTTCGAATTTCTTAAAATTTCAAATGCTTCAGAATATGTAATTCTTTTAAAATTATTATTTATTACAAACTCAATCCTTTCAATAAGTGAAAGCTCACTTCTTTGATCTTTTGGCTTGGAAATTTCTTCTTTTTCCAATCTATCACTTAAAAAAACTATATCATCCTTACATTTTTCATAAGTATGTTTAATTACATTTTGTATGAATTCTTCAGCTAAATCCATATTATCATTTAAATCATAGAAAGCCATTTCAGGTTCAATCATCCAAAATTCAGCTAAGTGTCTAGAAGTATTTGAGTTTTCAGCTCTAAAAGTTGGACCAAAAGTATAAACATTTCCAAGGCCTAAAGCCAAAGATTCAGCTTCAAGTTGACCAGAAACAGTTAAATTAGTTTCTTTACCGAAAAAATCTTCAGAAAAATCTAGATTTTTCTTATTTGAATCAAGTGTTGTGACTCTAAACATTTCACCAGCTCCTTCAGCGTCACTTCCTGTAATGATTGGAGTGTGTATATAATAAAAATTATTTTTATTGAAAAAATTATGAATAGCATAAGACACTTCCGATCTGATTCTAAATACTGAACTTAAGGTTTTAGTTCTAACTCTCAAATGAGCATTTTCTCTCAAAAACTCAAATGAATGTTTTTTTGGTTGAATTGGAAATTTCTCAGGATCACTCTCTCCTAAAATATCAATACTAATTACAATTAACTCAATATTTTGTCCTCGCCCTTGACTTTTTACTATTTCGCCTTTAACTTTTATACAAGCACCGGTATTAATTTTTGACAATTTTGATTCTTCAAGTTTTTCATAATCAACTACACATTGAAGATCATTTAGACAAGAACCGTCATTTAAGTTAATAAACCTATTAGAACGAAATGTTTTAACCCAGCCATAAACAATGATATTTTTTCCAACATAATTATCATTTAATATAGACTTAATTTGTAATCTTTCTGACATTATTAGACGGATAAAATTTCTTTTTCTTTAGTTGAAAAAATTGAATCGATTTTTGAAGTGTATTTATCAGTAATGTTTTGAATATCTACTTCAAAGTTTGATTTCATATCATCGCTTGCATCAGATTTTCTAATTTCGTTATTAGCTTCTTTTCTGGCATTACGAATACTTACTTTAGCATTTTCAACTTCAGATTTTGCAACTTTTACTAACTCTATTCTTCTTTCTTCAGTCATAGGAGGAATACTAATTATTATAGATTCACCATTATTCATTGGATTAAATCCTAAATTACTTGACAAAATAGCCTTTTCTATATCTTCAAGTTTATCTTTTTCCCATGGTTGAATCGACAGTGTTTGTGAATCTGGGGTATTAATATTAGCAATTTGATTTAATGGAGTTTGCGCACCATAATAATCAACTTTTACACTAGATAACATATTAGGATTAGCTTTACCTGCTCTGATATTTAAAAGCTCTTTTTCCAAAAAAGAAATGGAGCTAACCATTGATTCTTCTGTAGCTTCTAAAATAAACTCTAATTCTTCCATTTAATTAACTATTGTACCAATTTGTTTTCCATCAATAATTTTCTTCAAATTTCCAGGTTTGTTCATATTAAAAACAATAATTGGTAAATTATTTTCCTTACTTAATGTAAATGCTGTTGAATCCATTACTTTTAATTTTTTTGTAATGGCATCATCAAATGTTAAATGTTCAAACTTTATAGCATCTTTATTTTTTTCTGGGTCTAAATTGTATATTCCATCCACTCTTGTTCCCTTTAAAATAACGTCTGCATTAATTTCAATTGCTCGTAAAACTGCAGCAGAGTCAGTTGTAAAAAAAGGATTTCCAGTTCCAGCGCTAAAAATAACAACTCTCTTTTTTTCAAGATGTCTTACAGCTCTTCTTTTTATATATGGCTCAGCAATTGACTCCATTTTAAGAGCTGTTTGAAGCCTAGTTTGAATACTACTTTCTTCAAGAGTACTTTGTAAAGCAAGTCCATTAATTACAGTAGCTAACATCCCCATGTAGTCAGCTTGGACTCTATCCATTCCATTACTAGCTGCAGATAAACCTCTAAAAATATTACCACCGCCAATAACAATTGCTATTTCAACACCAGTTTTTACAAGTTCGCTTATTTCTTTACAATAGGCTTTGATTCTATCAGGGTCAACACCATGGGTCCTATTACCCATGAGAGCTTCACCACTTAATTTTAATAAAATTCTTTTATATGGCATCTTAATGATTATGTAAATATAATCATAGTATTTAAAAAGGTGTGTTAATTACACTAAGGAAACCCTTTTAAAGTCTGTTATTGAACAATCTGAGTTAACAGATTTAATGTACTCATTAACTGACGTCTTATTGTCTTTAATAAATGCTTGATTTACTAAAGTGTTGTCTTTGAAAAATTTCTTCAATTTACCTTTAGCTATATTTTCAAGCATAGCCTCTGGTTTACCCTCAGCTCTTAACTGTTCTTTAGCAATTTCAATTTCTTTTTCAATTATTTCATTACTTACTCCATCCTCATCAAGGGCAACTGGATTCATCGCCGCAGCTTGCATACATACATTTTTTGCAACTTCAAATGATCCATCGAAATTGTTAGATAAACCAACAATTGTAGCAATTTTATTTCCAGCATGAATGTAAGATCCAACAAAGTTTGAATTAATTTTTTCAAACGAACCTATTTCTAATTTTTCACCAATAACACCTGTTTGTTCAATTAATTTTTCCTGAACAGACATTGATTCAATTTTTGTATCTAAAAGTTCTTCTTTTGTATTGGAGCTTAATGCCAATTCAGCTATCTGATTAGCAAGAGAAATAAATGATTCATTCTTTGCAACAAAATCTGTTTCACAATTAAGAGAAATTATGACTCCGGAATTTGAATCAGAATTTACTTTTGCTATAACTGCACCTTCACTTGATTCTCTGTCAGCTCTTTTTGCAGCAACTTTTTGACCTTTTTTTCTCAAATTTTCTATGGCTAGCTCAAAATCACCATTAGCTTCAACTAAAGCCTTCTTACAGTCCATTATACCAGCACCAGTACTTTTTCTTAATTTATTTACATCTGCAGCAGTTATATTACTCATAATATTTATTTATCTTTTTTTTCTTCTTTAGTTTTGTTTTCAGGCTCATCACCTTTTTCTTTCTTCGCTTCATTTTCCGCCTTTTCTTTATCTCTTTGTTGAAGACCTTCTTTGATAGATTCAGTCACTTTCTTTAAAATAATTTCAATTGACTTGGAAGCGTCATCATTTGAGGGTATACCAAAATCAACTTTATTAGGGTCGGTGTTAGTATCAACCATAGCAAATATTGGAATATTAAGTTTATTAGCTTCTCGTACCGCAATATGTTCTCTTCTAATATCTACAACAAATAGAGCTCCAGGAAGTCTTGTCATACCAGTGATTGATCCTAAATTCTTTTCAAGTTTTGCTCTGGTTCTATCAACTCTTAATTTTTCTTTTTTAGAAAGAGTTTCAAATGTTCCGTCTTCTTTTGTTCTATCAATTGCAGACATTTTTTTTACAGCTTTTCGGATGGTAACAAAATTCGTTAACATACCTCCAGGCCACCTTTCAGTGATATAAGGCATATTGACTTCAGAAGCGCATTCTGAAATAATATTTTTTGCTTGTTTCTTAGTAGCAACAAAAAGAATCTTTCTTCCAGAAGATGCAATCTTTTCTAAAGCAGAGCACGCTTCTTCAAGTTTATTGACTGTCTTATATAAATTTATGATATGAATTCCGTTTTTTTCGGAATAAATAAAAGGAGCCATGTTTGGGTTCCATTTTCTAGTTAGATGCCCAAAGTGCACACCTGCCTTTACAAGGTCTTTGATTTCAGTTTTTTTTGCCATTTTTTTTAGTTTACTTTCTTGTTCTTTAGCAACGTACCGTTTGGCAGTTTAGATGCTAAACTAAATTTCGATTAAACGAAATTCGACAACGTTATTATTATGAACTTAATTCAAGAACTCTCTTATCTCTTAGAGAACTGGAATTTTTTTCTGGCCTTCTTCTGACCAAATTTCTTTCTTTCTACCATTCTAGGATCTCGAGTTAGTAACCCTTCACTCTTCAATGCTGATTTATTATCTTCTGAAATTTCACACAATGCTCTTGAAATAGCAAGTCTAATAGCTTCTACCTGTCCAGTAGTACCACCACCATAAACGTTTACAGATAAATCATATTTACCAGTATTGTTAGTTAATTGAAATGGTTGCATTATTTTGTACTGTTGTGTGGTAGTAGGAAAATATGTTTTGTAGTCTTTACCATTAACAATTACATTGTCTTTTCCTTTTGACATGTATATTCTAGCTACAGATGTTTTTCTTCTACCTATTGTGTGAACTACTTCCAAATTATATGTTATTTAAGTTGATTGGTTCAGGGCTTTGAGACTCTTGTTTGTGTAATTCATCATTATAAACTCTCAAATTTTTAAAAATTGCAGCTCCTAATTTATTTTTAGGAAGCATGCCCTTAACAGCTTTTTCAATAATAATTGATGGATTTATGTCATATAGTTGCTGAGCAGTTTTTACTCTTTGACCACCAGGATATCCAGTGTAACTAATATATTTTTTATCTGACCATTTATTTCCAGTCAAATTAATTTTACTGGCGTTAATTATAATTACATTATCGCCACAATCTACGTGAGGGGTGAAACTTGGTTTATGTTTACCTCTCAATATTTTAGCAACCATAGAGCACATTCTACCAAGATTTAGATCACTTGCATCAACAAGAAACCATTTCTTTTGAACGTCTTCTTTTCTAATTGAAACTGTTTTAAAACTATTAGATTCCAAATCAATTATTTTAGTGGTCGACAAAACTACAATAATTAATCAATATTGCAAATCATTTATAAAATAAAAATAACCTAGTGTGCCTCAAGCCAATTGTTGCCTTGACCAATGTCAACTTTCAGTGGAACTTTAAGTTTGTAGGCACTTTGCATATTTGATGTAATAATTTCTTTTACAATGTTTAATTCGTCTTTTAAACAATCAAAAATAAGTTCATCATGAACTTGTAAGATAAGTTTTGATTTAATTGATTGATTTTGAAATTCGTTATTGATTTTGATCATTGCAATTTTTATAATATCTGCAGCGCTACCTTGAACTGGAGTGTTAATTGCATTTCTTTCTGCTGATGATCTTAATATTGCATTTCTTGAATTTATATCATTTAAAAATCTTTTTCTTCCAAGAATTGTTTTTACATATCCATTTTTCCTAGCAAATTCAATTTGATCCTGTGTGAAATCTTTTAGTTTAGGATATGATTTATAATAGTTTTCTATTATTTCTTTTGATTCGGATCTATTTAGTTTGGTTTGATTACTCAATCCAAAAGCAGAAACACCATAAATAATTCCAAAGTTTACAACTTTTGCATGACTTCTTTGCTCTGTTGTAACATCCTTAAGTTTAATTCCAAAAACATTTGCAGCTGTTGCGGTATGAATATCTTCATCATTATTAAATGCATCGATCATACTTTTGTCATTACTCATTGAAGCAATAACTCTAAGTTCAATTTGGGAATAATCTGCCGATACTAGAATGTGTTTATCATTTCTAGGTGTAAAAGCTTTTCTAATTAATTTTCCATTCTTAGTTCTAATCGGAATATTTTGAAGATTAGGGTTCAAACTACTTAATCTACCAGTTGATGTTAGGGTCTGATTAAAAATGGTATGAATTCTTTTAGTATCACTATTTATTTGTTTTGGAAGAGCAGTAACATATGTTGTAATGAGTTTCTGTAAAGATCTCCATTTTAGAATTTTTTCAACTATTATATGTTTTTCAGAGAGCTTTGATAAAGTTTCTTCACTTGTAGAGTATTGTCCAGTCTTTGTTTTTTTTGCTTTGGATTCGATTTTTAATTTATCAAATAGTATTTCTCCAAGTTGTTTTGGTGACGCTAAATTAAACTCTAAACCCGATAAGCTAAAAATTTCGGATTGCAATTTTTTTAAAGAGTTATCAAATTGGTTGTATATATCATCCAACAATTTAGTATCAATATTTACTCCTTCATTTTCCATTTCAGTTAATATTATGGATAAAGGCATCTCAACATCTTTAAAAAGAGATTCTATTCTATTCTCAACAATTTCTTTGTTAACTATTGTAGATAATTTATTTATATAAAATACTCTTTCCTCAGAGCCTAAATTAAAACCATAAATTTTTAGAAATGATTCAAAATCATCTCGCCTATTGGAATCAATTAGGTAGTTAGCAATTTTTAAATCAAAAAATTTTTTAGGATTATGGCTCAAGTTGTATTTTTTTAAAAAACGTAAAACTTTTTTTATATCAAAAACATAAATTTTTGAATTAGCACTAAATAACGGCTCAATTATTTTAATAAATTCATCAGAATTAATTTGATCAAGATTAATTGAATAAATTGAATTTTCAGTCCAACAAAAAGTTAAATAATTTTCTTTATTAACATCAATAGAATAAGTTTCTTCATTATGTAGTTTTTCGTATAATAGTCTAAAAGATGTTTCGCTGGAGACATCTTGAATTAAAAATTTATTTGAAGATATGAGCGCTTCCTCAATGTTAGTAAATAAGTCAATATTCTTATCAATTTCTTTAATTTCTTGATTATCATTAACGAAAATCTTTTTATATGTTTCAGTTAATCTTTTAAACTCTAGTTCAATAAAAATTTTAGTTATTTCACTGTTATTTGGTGTTTTTAACTTTAAATCTTCAAGCTCAAATTCAACAGGAACATTTGTGATTATTGTTGCTAATTTTTTTGATAAAAAACCAAGCTCTTTATTCTCTTCAATTTTTTCTTTTAATTTTCCTTTTAAATTTTCTATATTCTCAATTAATCCTTCAAGTGAACCATATTCTTTTAAAAATTTTTTAGCTGTTTTTTCTCCAACTCCAGGGAGGCCAGGTATATTATCAACAGAATCACCCATCATCCCTAAATAATCAATAACTTTTGTTGGATGATCAATTTCAAATTTATTATTCACTTCATCAACTCCCCAAATTTCAATTCCATTTCCAAATCGAGCTGGTTTATATAAAAATATATCTTCAGTAACTAATTGTGCAAAATCTTTATCTGGAGTTACCATAAATATTTGAAATCCTTCTTTTTCAGCTCTCATTGCAATAGTCCCTATAATATCATCAGCTTCGTAACCTTCTTTATCTATTGTATTAATACCTAAGTTTTTTAGGATATCATAAATAATTGGTACTGATTCAAGAATTGGTTCTGGTGTAGCATGTCTATTAGCTTTATATTCCTGAAATATTTCTCTTCTGTCTTTTGAACCCCCTTTATCAAAAACAACTGAAAAATAATCAGGGTTTTCTCTGTTTAAAATATCAAAGATTGAATTCAAAAACCCCATTATTGCACTTGTATCAAATCCTTTTGAATTAATTCTAGGGTTTTTTATAAAAGCATAATATCCTCTGAAAATAAGAGCATAAGCATCAATCAAAAAAAGTTTTGGTTTATTCATTGAAGTATGTTCTAAATTACGAACTAATGATTAGAAATCTTAATATTTATTAACCTAAAATAGTTTGACTTAAAACAGTAAAAACCACTTATTTATAAAAAATGTTATTTTTACACTAACTTTTATATATGTCTAAATTTGGTGACCTTATCGATTCTGAAATGCCGATTCTTTTGGATTTTTATACTGATTGGAATGAATCATCAATATCAATGCACCCTGTTCTAAAAGATGTTGCTGCTGCAATTGGAGATAAAGGAAAGGTAATAAAAATTAATGTTGACAAAAACAATGAATTAGCTCAGGCCCTTCGTATTAAAGGTCTTCCAACTTTGATGATTTATAAGTCAGGTGAAATGGTATGGAGGCAGAGTGGCGAGCAAGATGCCAATACTCTCATAAATCTATTAAACGAATTTTTATAAACTAAAATTATCAACGTAATTCAAATATTCATTTAATTCAGATTTAATATATTCTTCATCCTCATATTCTGAAATTATGGTAATTAATTTTTCATAATTACCTAACTCTTGTTTAGATAATGAATTTATGTAATCAGCTGAAGAATCATCCCTTACAGAAATTAAATTTTTTAATCTTTCTGAAATTAAATTTTTATTTATTTCATAAAGGTCTCTTGCTTCAGATGGTTTTTCTGCTAAATATAATGGAGAAATAAAACTTATTAAATAATTGAAGAAATCATACTCGCCATATAAACTTTTAAAAACATTAGATGTTTCTATGTATTTTAATAAATAATCACTGACAAATTCAATTTCTCCTAAATTTATTTGATTCTCAAGAAGACCTCTCAATCTTTCATTATAGGTAAAAATATTTTCAGCATATGATTCTAAATCAAAACTATTCTCATTGTAAAGCATAGATTTTGAGTAATAATTTATTTGATCATGATATTTTTCCTCAATTATTTTAAATAGTTCTCTACCCTTTTTAATTTTTCCAAGTTTATAATAGCTATCTATATATGGCTCACTTAGACTATAGTATCCAAAATACTCAATAGGTAATTTTTCAAAAGAAAGATCTAAAATTTCATTAGCCTTATCGTAGTCTCCAAGTGAGATAAATTCTTCTGCAAGTCTATGTAAATTACTTCTAAAAGTTATACTATTTTTCCTCGTTTCAGGATCATGGTAAATTTTGTCTGATTCTGAATTACCCCATTGCCATTTTTTTACAATTTTGTACATATTATTTGGATCAATTCTCCCCATCTGGTAGGGATTGTCAGGATTTAATGGTGTTTTAATTGGAACAAGCTTATAAACTAAACCATCTAACTGAAGATAATCTTTCATCCACAAGTATTCTGAATCTTTGTAACTTCCACCTGTAAAATATATTGGTCTTTCCCAGTCATTTTTAGAAAGAATATCAAGCATAAGTATTTGATTTTTATACAGACCGGATTTTGGAAGGTCGATGTCAATATAATTAACAATTAAATTTTCATTTTCTTTTTTTACAACACCAGAATTAAGAACATTTTCTTTATTAACGTAAAATCGCACCTTATTAGTTGGGTAAAAAATCATATTTTGGGTAAACTTTGGAACATTATTTAAATCAGATTTATCATAACCATATTGTTCTAGTAAAAATTTGTATTTAGTTCTTTCATTATCACTGCTTATCCAGTTCATAAAATCTTTTAAGTCCCACCTTACAGAATCAATTAGCGCCTCATATTTGATGTAATCTCTTATGCCATGTGCATATTGACTGTGTTTTAGTTGGGATTTTATTGGCTCACTTTTATATGCCTTTCTCTTCATTTGATCCATATACCAGTCTGTAGCTATTAGACTAGTATTTATTGTCCTTACATCCGTTCTATGTTCTTCAATCTCTTGAGCATACCAAAGGGCAAAAGTGTCATTGTCTCCAATTGTAAAAATCATAGCTTGTTTGTCTTCCACTATTGAGTCAAGATATGCTTTAGCTAAAGTTTGAGCTGTATATCTGTCAGATCTATCGTGATCATCCCAATTATTGAATGCAAGTAATAAAGGAGCAGCTAATACAATCATGAATGAAATTATGGAAGAGTAACGTTCGTTTAAATAGTGTTTTATAGATTTAAAAAAGTACATAAAACTTAGTCCTATAAAAATTGAAAATACATAAAATGAACCAACTAAGGCATAATCCCTTTCTCTTGGCTCAAACACTCTTTCATTTAAATAAAACTTAAGAGCTATTCCAGTGAAAACAAATAAAAGAAATAAAGGCCAAAAAGTCTTAAAGTCTATCTTTAATAAATAGAAAAAACCTAATAATCCTAAAATTAAAGGAATCATAAAATATTTGTTTCGAGCTTTATTATTAATTACATCAGGTGGTAAATTATCTTGAGGACCCAATCTAGCTTCATCAATAATTTTAAAACCTGAAATCCAATTTCCATTTTCGAGGTCAAATTTCCATTGATTATCATTTTGTCTGCCAGAGAAATTCCACATGAAATATCTAAAATACATTTGCCCCAATTGATAAGAAAGAAAGTAATTAAGATTAGCTAAAAAACTAGGTTTTTCAATCTCTATGTAACTATTAAAGTTTGATAAAAACTCATTGAATTCTTCTGCTGTAACATCGTCATTATCAATATCATTTTTAAAGTTTTGAATAATTTCTTGGACTTGAGGTTCATTTTTGTATTCATCTTTGATTTCAAAATTTAAAAATCCGTAGTATTTTAAATAATTAACAGCATTGTTGTCACTCCACATTCTGGGGAAAAATCCTCTGTGTTTTTTATTCGAATTAATTTTTCCCTTTTCCCAATCATTAACAATTATATATTTATTAAGTTTTTCATTTTTTTCATATTTTGGCTTATCATCTTTGTATGGTTCATCCTGATCTTGTCCAGCATAAGCATCAGTAAACATTGGTCCATAAAATAAATAAGTTTCAGGATACTGTTCTAAATTATAGTATGCTAATAATGATCTTGCATCTTTTGGTGAATTTTCGTTGATTACAGTATCAGCATTAGATCTTATTGGAATCATTAGCCAAGATGAGAACCCAATAAATATAAAAGTTATACATAGTATTAGAGTATTCAATGTATATAGTTTTTTCTTTTTAGTAAAATTGATTGAGCTATATAAAATGAGTATCAAGAGAAATGCAGTAAAAATTGTTCCTGAATTAAATGGGAGACCTAACTCATTGACAAAAAACACTTCAAAATAACCAAATAATTTTAGTGTTGACGGTAATAATAATTTAAAGATGAATAATAAAATTGAAACAGAAATAATATTTGCAAGTATGAATTTTTTAAAATCAATTTTTTGATATTTTTTAAAAAAATAAATAAGTCCGATTGAAGGTAATGCAAGAAGACCCATAAAATGAACTCCAAATGATAAACCAATTACAAATGAAATTAAAATTAACCACCTGTCTGATCTATCACTATCAAATTCAGATTCCCACTTTAAACCAAGCCAAAATAGCACAGATAAAATTAATGTAGCCATTGCATACACCTCAGCTTCAACAGCATTAAACCAGAAGCTATCCGTAAATGTAAATGTAAGTGCACCTATAAATGATGAGCCAAAAACTTTTAGAAACTCATCTTTTTTTAACATATCACCAATACCAAGAATCTTTTTTGTTATCAATGAAATTGACCAAAAAAGAAAGATGATAGTAAGTGCACTTGACGTCACTGACATCATATTTACTGTGAATGCAATTTGTTCAACATCAAAAGCAAAAATTGAAAAAATAGCACCAAGCATTTGAAATAATGGAGCTCCAGGGGGATGCCCTATTTGAAGTTTTGCTGATGTTGAAATATATTCTGCGCAATCCCAATAGCTGGCAGTCGGCTCTACTGTGAGGTAAAAAACTACAAATGCAATTAAGCCAGTTAAAAATCCAAAAAAATTATTGTATTTATTAAATTTCAAAATATTTTTTAAAGTCTAAAAATAAATAAACATTGTCAATTTTGCAGTTATTTCAATATTAAAGATTAAAGTGATATTTATTTAATATAAACTGGTATATAATTGAAAGTTATTTTAAATTTGCATGCTCTTGGCCTATGGTGTAACTGGCAACACGTCTGGTTTTGGTCCAGAAGAGTCTAGGTTCGATCCCTAGTAGGCCAACAACAAAGTTTGTAAGATATTTATATATTTGCACAGCTGAACGAAATTTAGAGGGGACATTGTCCCCTCCTTTTTTATATATAATTTAGAAATATGGATAATTTATCGCTAATTGAATCTTTTTCAGAATTTAAAGATGAGAAGTTTATTGATAGGGTAACTTTAATGTCTATTCTAGAAGAAGTTTTCAGAAACACCTTGAAAAGAAAATTTGGGGATGATGAAAATTTTGATGTTATTATTAACCCAGATAAAGGGGACTTAGAAATTTGGAGAAATAGAGTCGTTGTTGCTGATGATGATGTAGAGGATGATAATAGTCAAATTTCTCTTACAGATGCTAGGAAAATTGAACCTGATTTTGAAGTTGGTGAAGATGTATCTGAAGAAGTAAAGCTCATAGATTTAGGTAGAAGAGTAGTCCTTTCACTAAGGCAAAACTTAGTTGCTAAGGTGCATGAACATGACAATGGCATTATTTATAAGCAATTTGTTGACTTGGTAGGAGAAATTTATACTGCTGAAGTTCATCATGTAAGACACAACGTTGTTATTCTATTAGACGACGATGGAAATGAAATAATAATGCCAAAGGATAGGCAGATACCATCAGATTTCTACAGAAAAGGTGATTCAATAAGAGGGATTATAGAATCTGTCGAATTAAAAGGAACAAAACCTTCAATAATCATGTCAAGGACATCTCCAAAGTTTTTAGAAAAGCTTTTTGAGCAAGACATTCCTGAAGTTTTTGATGGTTTAATAAACATAAAAAAAGTAGTTAGAATACCTGGTGAGAAAGCTAAGGTAGCAGTCGATTCATATGATGACAGAATTGATCCTGTTGGAGCTTGTGTAGGAATGAAAGGTTCAAGAATTCATGGTATTGTTAGAGAGCTTGGCAATGAGAATATTGATGTTGTTAATTACACTACTAACAATCAGTTATTTATTACTAGATCATTGAGTCCTGCAAAAATAACATCACTTAAAATTGATGATGAAAATAAAACAGTTCAAGTTTATTTAGATTCTGATCAAGTTTCTAAAGCTATTGGAAGAGGAGGGTACAATATAAAGCTTGCTGGTCAATTGACAGGATATGAAATTGATGTTTTCAGAGAAGGTTCTGAAGAAGATGTTGAGTTAACTGAATTTTCTGACGAAATTGATTCTTGGATTATTGAAGAGTTTAAAAAAGCTGGACTTGACACCGCTAAGAGTATACTAGAGCAAGATGTTGAGGATCTTACTAAAAGAACTGATTTAGAAGAAGAAACTATCATTGATGTTAGAAAAATTTTAAGTGAAGAGTTTGAAGAAAATTAATGAGTGATTTGAATAAAATTAGGTTAAATAAAGTTGTTAGAGAATTTAATATTTCTCTTGAAAGAGTTGTAGAATTTCTTTCATCGAAAGGACACAGTATTGAAGCTAGACCCACTACCAAGATTTCAACAAGTCAGTATGATTTATTGCTCTCGGAATTTAAATCTGATAGATCCAGTAAGGTTGAGTCACACGACCTAACAGAGGAAAAATTGAAAGAAAAAGAGGAATTACGAATCAAATTTGAAAGAGATCAAGAAAAAAATAAAAATAGGATAATTACATCAAAATCATCTATTCACAAATTTAAAAAAATTGGAGAAATTGATCTTGAAAAAAAAACTCCCAAGCAAGATCTTGAAATTAAAAATGATGTAAAAATTTTTAATTCAAAAGAAGACGATAATGAAAAAGTTTTTGAAAAAAATGAATCTAAAATTCATACTAAATATGAAAAACTTTCAGGTCTTAAAAAAACAGGCGAAAAAATAAATCTCGAAAAGTTTAATAAACCTGATTCAGAAAATGATAGTGCCAAGAATAAGAGAAAAAGAAGAAGAATTGCTAAAGATATTATAAACCAGAAAGATTCTTCAAAAATTACAATTGATAAGCAAAATAAGTCAAGGAATGTTGCAATTACGCCGACAGATGATGAAGTTCAAAAGCAAATTAAGGAAACACTAGAAAAACTACAAACTTCCAAATCCAAAGCAGCAAAATATCGAAAAGAGAAAAGAGATACCCATAAAAAAAGAAGCGAGGATCAAGAAAAAACTGAATCTGAAAAGAAGGTTATTAAGGTTACTGAATTTATAACTGTTAGTGAGGTTGCTACAATGATGGATGTTTCTGGAAATGATATTATTTCAGCCTGTATGTCTCTAGGTATAATGGTTACCATGAACCAAAGGCTTGATGCCGAAACACTTTCTGTTGTAGCTGATGAATTTGGATTTGAAGTAGATTTTGTAACTGCAGAAATCGAAGAATCAATTAATGTTAATTCTGACTTGCCTGAAGATCTTCTTCCACGACCTCCAATTGTTACAGTTATGGGCCATGTAGATCATGGTAAAACGTCATTACTTGATTTTATTAGAAAAGAAAATGTTATAGCTGGAGAATCAGGTGGGATTACTCAACACATTGGTGCATACAGTGTTAAACTTAAAAATGATAATAAAATTACATTTTTAGACACTCCTGGTCATGAGGCTTTTACAGCTATGAGAGCTAGAGGTACTCAATTGACTGATATCGTTGTGATAGTCATAGCTGCTGATGATGACATAATGCCGCAAACTAAAGAAGCAATTAGTCATGCCCAAGCTGCTGGTGTTCCAATTATTTTTGCAATAAATAAAATAGATAGAGATGTAGCTAATCCTGAAAAAATTAAAGAGAAGTTATCAGGAATGAATTTATTAGTTGAAGAGTGGGGTGGTAAAATACAATCTCATGATATCTCAGCCTTGAAAGGTATTGGAGTAGATGAATTATTGGAAAAAATTCTTTTGGAATCTGAAATGTTAGAATTAAAAGCAAATCCAAATAAAGCACCTAGTGGATCTGTTATTGAAGCTAGGTTAGATAAAGGGAAAGGTTATATCTCTACTTTACTTGTTCAGACTGGGACATTGAATATTGGAGATTATATTTTAGCTGGTCAATATAGTGGTAAAGTAAAGGCATTGTATGATGAAAGAGGTCATCAAATTAAATCTGCAGGCCCATCAATGCCTGTTTCAGTTCTCGGGCTCGATGGTGCACCTCAGGCAGGTGATAAATTCAATGTTTTTGTTGATGAAAAAGAAGCTAAACAAATTGCGGCAAAAAGAACCCAACTTGTGAGAGAACAAAGTGTCAGAACTCAAAAACATATAACATTAGATGAAATTGGTAGAAGAATTGCCATTGGTGATTTTAAAGAGCTTAATATAATTTTAAAAGGTGATGTTGATGGTTCAGTAGAAGCACTTTCTGATTCTTTTCAAAAATTATCCACCGATGAAATCATTGTTAATATTATTCATAAGGCTGTAGGCGCAATAACAGAATCAGATATTTTATTAGCTTCAGCTTCTGACGCAATTGTGATAGGATTTAATGTAAGACCCTCAGGCAATGCAAGGTCTATAGCAGATAAAGAAGAAGTAGATATTAGAAATTATTCCATTATTTATGATGCTATTAATGATCTTAAGGATGCCATGGAAGGGCTGCTATCACCTGAGTTAAGAGAGGAGTTAACTGGTACAGCTGAAATAAGAGAAACATTTAAAATTTCAAAAATTGGAACTATTGCAGGATGTATGGTAATGAATGGTAAGATTAGTCGAAAATCAAAAGTAAGACTTATCAGAGAAGGTATTGTTATAACCACAACTGAACTTTCCTCACTAAAAAGATTTCAGGACGATGTTAAAGATGTTTCTAAGGGATATGATTGTGGTATTCAGTTAAAAAACTACAATGATATCAAGGTTGGTGATGTTTTAGAATGTTTTAATGAGCTTAAAGTAAAAAAGAAACTAAAAAAATAGATTAATCTTTAATTGTCAGGTATAAATATAAACGCAGATTTAAATTCTTTTCTTAAAATTTTTAATTTTTTTTCAGCATCCAATTTAGATTTATATTTACCCAAACGAACTTTATAGTTTGGAGTTTCAAAATAAAAATAAACACTATCCTCAATAAATTTTTCAGAAACTAACTTTGAGATTGAATCTCCAATTTCAAATTGTCCACTAAATAATTGAATTGAATAATAGTTTTTTTTAAAAATTTTTTTATCGACAACTTTTTTAATTTTTAGAACACTATCTAATTTTGGATGATAGAACAGGTTGAGTTTATCAGTTTGAGAATAAGTTATGTTTAAAAATAATAAACCAATGATTACTAATTTTTTTTTCATTATTAATACAAATATAATTCTTTACTTTTTTTAATTTATTTTACTTAATTATTAAACATATTTGACATAACATTTTTTAAATGTTAAAAAATAAAAATAGATTAAAAATATGTTTTTAGTATGGTTAATGTTTATTATTTTTGGTCTCTAAAATCAAACAATTTTTTAATTGTTGAAAACTATTAAAAACAAAAACCTAAGTCAATCTTTTAAGAAACTTATTGTCTCTAGATTTTTTGCGCTTGTAATTCTTGTTTTTACCTTTTCTTTTAGTGGTTTTTCTCAAGAAGTTGATGTTGCAAAAGGTAAGTCTTTATTTAATGCGAACTGTGCTGCTTGTCATAAATTAAACAAAAATCTTATTGGTCCTGCGCTAGCGGGTGTTTCAGCTAAATATGAAAAAGAATGGCTGTATTCATGGATTAAAAATAGTAATGCAATGATTAAATCTGGTGATGAGAGAGCTGTTGCTATTTGGGAAGAATGGAATAAAGCTGCTATGAATGCTTTCCCACAACTCACAAATATGGATATTGACAATATTCTAGCTTACACTGATTATGTACCTGAACCAGTTGCTGTTGCAGCATCTACTGTCGTTACATCCCAAGCTCCAACTGCAGGTTCCGTTTCTACTAATATTATCCTTGTTGTCTTAGTTATAATTCTTTGTGTTTTAGTGTCTATGCTGTTTTTGGTAAATAAAACACTTAAAGCAATTGCCAATAAAAATGGAATTGAATTTGAAAAATCAAAACCATTATTTAAAGTTCCAATTTGGAAATTATTTATCAAAAATCAATTTCTAGTTTTTTGTTCTGTAGTTTTCTTTTTACTTTCAAGTGCTTATTTTGCATATGGCTGGATGATGCAAATTGGTATTGATCAAGGTTATATGCCTGTACAACCAATTCATTATTCTCACAAAATACATTCTGGAGCAAATCAAATAGATTGTCAATATTGTCACTCATCGGCAAGATCTTCCAAGCATTCTGGAATTCCATCTTTAAACGTTTGTATGAATTGTCATGAAAATATTGCTGAATATAATGGTGAAGAGGATCTTGAAAAAGGTTATACAAAAGATTTTTATACTAATGAGATAAAAAAATTATACAAAGCTGTGGGATGGGATGAGCAAAGTAGAACATATACGGGAGATACTGAGCCAGTTAAATGGGTTAGGATTCATAACTTGCCCGATTTTGTCTACTTCAATCACTCACAACATGTAAATGTTGCAGGTATTGATTGTAAAGAATGTCATGGTCCTATTGAAGAAATGGAAATTGTATATCAGCATTCATCATTGACAATGGGATGGTGTATTAATTGTCATCGAGAGTCTGATGTAAAAGTAAAAAATAATGAGTATTACACTAAGATTCATGAAGAGTTATCTAAAAAGTATGGTGTTGAAAAATTAACTGTAGCTCAAATGGGAGGTCTTGAATGTGGTAAATGTCACTATTAAAATTTGATTGAATGAATCAAGAAAAAAAATATTGGAAAAGTGAAATTGAGTTAAAGCCTAACCACGCTATTGATAAGTTAAGAAATAATGAGTTTACTGAAAAATTACCTGTAGACGAAAATATTTTTACTAATGACTCAATTAATAATGCACAAACTGATAGAAGAGACTTTTTAAAATATTTAGGCTTTAGCACAACAGCTGCTGTACTTGCAAGTTGTGAGGGGCCGGTTCACAAATCTGTTCCTTATGTGGTTCAGCCTGATAGAATAATTCCAGGTATTGCAAATTATTATGCAACTACACTATATGATGGCTATGACTCTGCAAATGTCCTTGTTAAAACTAGAGAAGGTAGACCTATCAAAATTGAGAATAACAAACTATCCTCTTACAATGGATATGCAAATGCTAGATTAAATGCTTCAATTCTTGGTCTATATGATAGTGGTAGGGTTCAAGGACCAACTATAAATCAACAAGATGTTTCTTGGGAAAATTTTAGTAACAATATTAAAGCACAATTGAGTTCATTAAAATCCTTGAATCAACCAGTTGTTTTATTGACATCAACAATCAATAGTCCAAGCAGTAAAAAAATTATATCGGAGTTCATTAACAAATATCCTAATATTGAACATATTGAGTATGATTCAATCTCTGAGTCTTCAACATTAGACGCTCATGAATTAATGTATGGGTTAAGAGCTCTTCCTTACTATGATTTTCAAAATGCCAAATGCATTGTTTCAATTGGTGCAGATTTTTTAGGTGATTGGCAAGGTTCAAATTACGATCATGATTATGTAAAAGGAAGAATTCCAAATAAAAATAATGGAAAAGCTTCCATGTCAAAACATATACAAATTGAATCAAACATGTCGATTACCGGATCGAATGCAGATTTGAGAGTTCCATTATCGTTAAGTGACCAAAAATTATTTTTAGCTCACTTGTACAAAAAAATATCAGGTGATTCTAGCTCAATTCAATCTATTTCAGATGATCTACTTAAGAAAGTAAATTATACTGCTGAACACTTACTTTCTAATTCTTCACAGTCTGTTGTTGTTTGTGGATTAGATGATTTAAGTGCTCAAATAATCACTAATAGAATTAACGATTTATTAAATTCCAATGTAAAGAGTAAAACTAAAGTTTCTTTAGTAAGAAATGGTAGTGATTCAAAAGTAAATAGCCTTTTAAATAGAATAAAAAAAGGCGATATTAAAGGATTAATAATGAGTGGTGTAAATCCTTGCTACACATTATCTAATTCAAATGATTTTGCACAAGCTTTAAAAAAATTAAACTTTAGCGTTACTTTCTCAATGAAAATTGATGAAACAGCTATCAACTCATCACATGTTGCAGCTATCCCACATCAATTAGAGTCGTGGGGAGATTTTGAATTTATAAATGGAGAATACAGCTTAACACAGCCAACCATTAAGCCTCTTTTTGATACTAAACAGTTTGAAGATTGTTTACTGAGTTGGTCTGAAAGCCAAAGTTCTTTTTATGATAAAATCAGAGATAATTGGAAAAACGATATTTTAGATTCACCTCAAAAATGGAATTCTTCTTTACATGATGGAGTTTATTCTTCAAATAGTACAATTAATTTAAATTCTAACAATCTACAATACTCTACTTATTTATCTAAGTTAGGATCTATTAACAATGACGGATATGATTTGATTATGTATTCTAAAATTGGTATGGGCGATGGGCAACAAGCTAACAATCCTTGGCTACAAGAATTTCCAGATCCATTAACAAGGGTGTCGTGGGATAACTATATAACGGTATCAAAATATGATGCTGAAAAAATTGGTTTAAAAAATTATAATGAATCAAACGGAGCTTTGAATAGTAATTGTGCTAAGATAAAGCTCAATGAAACAGAACTAAAAGTCCCTGTAATTATTCAACCTGGTCAGGCAAAAGGAACTGTTGGTTTAGCTTTTGGATATGGAAGAGAGATCGGAATTAAGGATGAGATGAAAACTGGTGTTAATGCTTTTAAACTCTACAAAGATTTTTCAAAATCTCAAAAAATTACATTATCGTCAGTATATGAAATTCATGAGTTTGCATGTGTACAGTTGCATAATACTCTTATGGGTAGAGGCGATATAATTAAGGAAACTACATTAGATATTTTTAATACAAAAGATAAAGAATATTGGAACCCTATTCCAAAAGTATCTAAAAATCACATAGAAACACCTGTTAACTCTAATGAGGTTGATATGTGGACTGAGTTTGATAGATCTATTGGCCACCATTTTAACTTATCTATTGATCTTAATGCGTGTACTGGATGTGGTGCTTGTGTAATTGCATGTCACGCCGAAAATAATGTTCCAGTGGTTGGTAAAGAAGAAGTTAGAAAATCTAGAGATATGCATTGGCTAAGAATTGATAGATACTACTCTTCAGAAGATAATTTTTCATCAGACATTGAAAAGAAAGAAAATATTTCAGGATTAGGTGAATCTCTATCAATTTTTGGAGAAATGGAAGAGCCAAGCGATAATCCTCAGGTTGTTTTCCAGCCTGTGATGTGTCAGCATTGTAATCATGCTCCATGTGAAACTGTCTGTCCAGTTGCTGCTTCATCGCATGGTAGACAAGGGCAAAACCACATGGCATATAATAGATGTGTAGGAACTCGTTATTGTGCAAACAATTGTCCATATAAAGTAAGAAGATTTAATTGGTTCTTATATAATAATAATGATGAATTTGATTTCCATATGAATGATGATTTAGGGAAAATGGTCCTTAATCCTGATGTAGTTGTAAGATCAAGAGGAGTTATGGAAAAATGTTCTTTTTGTATTCAAGGTACTCAAGCTGTTATATTGAAAGCTAAAAATGATGGAAGAGAAGTTGAAAAAAATGAGTTTAATAATGTTGTTGCATGTTCTGCAGCATGTTCAACTGGCGCTTTGAGTTTTGGAGACATTAATAATAAAGAAAGTGAAGTATATAAAAGAAAGAAAGATGATAGAGTATATCACCTTCTTGAATATGTAGGAACAAAACCTAATGTATTTTATCATACAAAGGTTAGAAATACTGATAAAAATAAAAGTATATAGATGGCATCTCATTACGAAGCACCAATTCGAAAGCCTTTAGTTACTGGTAATAAAACTTATCATCAGATTTCTGTTGATGTTGCCAAGCCAATTGAAGGTAAAGCTAATAAGCAATGGTGGATTGTTTTTTCAATTTCTCTCGTTTTATTTCTGTGGGGTGTTGGATGTATGATTTATACAATAACTACAGGAATTGGAGTATGGGGGTTAAATAAAACTGTTGGATGGGCTTGGGATATTACAAATTTTGTTTGGTGGATTGGAATTGGACATGCAGGTACACTAATCTCTGCTGTTTTACTTC
This sequence comes from Cryomorphaceae bacterium MED-G14, assembly GCA_002457715.1. Classification (GTDB taxonomy): domain Bacteria; phylum Bacteroidota; class Bacteroidia; order Flavobacteriales; family Flavobacteriaceae; genus Eutrophosalina. Next base: position 26,581 of record NTKN01000002.1, on the reverse strand, counting down.
TTTTCAGACAAAAATGGAGAATGGGTATTAATAGGTCTGCTGAGGCTATGACAATTTTTTCAGTAATGCAAGCAGGTTTATTCCCACTTATTCATATGGGAAGACCATGGCTGGCATATTGGGTTTTACCAATACCAAATCAATTTGGTTCATTATGGGTTAATTTTAATTCACCTCTTTTATGGGATGTTTTTGCCATATCAACATATTTGACTGTGTCACTAGTTTTCTGGTGGACAGGTCTTCTCCCTGACTTTGCAATGATTAGAGATAGAGCTGTTAAACCTTTTCAAAAGAAAATTTATAGCCTTGTCAGTTTTGGCTGGAGTGGAAGAGCCAAAGACTGGCAAAGATTTGAAGAAATTTCACTTGTATTAGCTGGTTTAGCTACGCCTTTAGTATTGTCAGTTCATACTATTGTGTCTTTTGACTTTGCAACATCAGTGATTCCTGGTTGGCATACCACTATTTTTCCGCCATATTTTGTTGCTGGAGCTATATTCTCTGGTTTTGCAATGGTGAATACATTACTTATTGTAATGAGAAAAGTATGTAATCTTGAAGACTATATTACACTACAACATATTGAACTTATGAATATTGTAATTATGATTACAGGCTCTATAGTTGGCTGTGCATACATAACGGAGCTTTTTATTGCATGGTATTCAGGTGTTGAGTACGAACAATATGCATTTTTGAATAGAGCTACTGGCCCTTACTGGTGGGCATATTGGGCAATGATGACGTGTAATGTTTTTTCTCCACAGCTTATGTGGTTTAAAAAATTAAGAACTAGCATAATATTCTCTTTCGTGATTTCTATTGTAGTAAATATTGGAATGTGGTTTGAAAGATTTGTGATTATTGTTACTTCTTTACACAGAGATTATTTACCATCATCTTGGACTATGTTTTCTCCATCGTTTGTAGATATTGGTATTTTCATAGGAACTATTGGTTTTTTCTTTGTTTTATTTCTTCTTTATGCGAGAACTTTTCCAGTTATTGCTCAGGCAGAAGTCAAAACAATTTTAAAATCATCTGGTGATAATTATAAAAAAATGAGAGATAAAAATGGCAAATAAATTTTTACATGCTATATATGATGATGATGATAAGCTTTTAGATGCTGTTAAGTTTCTAAAAAAAGAAGGGGTTTATATTGAAGATGTTTTTACTCCATTTCCTGTTCATGGACTAGATAAAGCTCTAGGTTTAGAACCTACAAGAATATCAATAGCTGGCTTTTTATATGGTTGTATTGGATTTGCATTTGCAATTTTAATGATGAATTATATCATGATTGAAGATTGGCCTCAAAATATCGGTGGGAAACCAAGTTTTAGTTTTATAGAAAATATGCCAGCATTTGTGCCTATTATATTTGAATTAACTGTATTCTTTTCTGCACACTTAATGGTTATTACATTTTATCTTAGAAGTAGACTTTGGCCGTTCAAGTCTGCTGAAAATCCAATTCCAGAAACAACTGATGATAAGTTTTTAGTTCAAATTCCTGTAAGTGATAATGAAAAAGAGCTTAATTCAAAAGTGAAGAAAACAGATATATTTAAAATTGATTTAGTGGAAAATAAAGATGAATAAAATAAATTACATATACATATTATTATCTCTCTCTTTAGTTTCATGTTTTGATTCATCAAAACCTAACTATCAATTTTTTCCGAACATGTATGAATCTGTTGGTTATGATACTTATGCAGAATCATCGGCATTTGCTAATGGAATTGAAGCACAGGAACCTGTGGAAGGAACGATTTCTAGAGGATGGGAACCTTATGAGTATGAAGATACAAATGAAGGTTATGAGCTTGCTAAACTAAATTTAAAATCACCAATCCAAAGAACAGAAGAAAGTGTTAAAAAGGGAAAAGAGCTTTATGGAATATATTGTTCAGTATGTCATGGATCTAAAGGTGATGGACAAGGAATTTTAATGACAAGAGAAAAATTTTTAGGAATTCCAAGTTATGCAGACAGAGATATTACAGAAGGAAGTATATATCATGTTTTGATGTATGGAATAAATTTAATGGGATCTCACGCATCACAAGTTGATCAAGAGGAGAGGTGGAAAATTTCACAATATGTTATGGACTTAAGAGATGAATTAAAAAAATAGTTTGAATGTTTGTATTAACTAAAAAAATAAAAATCTTTTCATTAGCTCTAATAATTTTTGGTTTATTAGGAATAGCTTTTGGTTTTTATTCAGCTCCTAGTACTATTGAAGAAGCAAAAGAAATCATTGCAAACTCTCACCATGGTGATGAACATAAATCAAAAAATCATTATCCTGGAGAAATACATTCTTCAATGATTGAGTCTGCTAAAGAACATAATTCAGAACAACCTAGTGGTCATCAAATGTCTCATGATGAACATGTTTTTCATCAATTAGCTAATAGACCTTGGGCTGCATTGTATGTAGCTGCTTTTTTCTTTTTTATGATATCACTTGGAACTCTTGCATTTTATGCAATTCAAAGAGCTGCTCAAGCCGGGTGGTCTCCATTATTATTTAGAGTTATGGAAGGTATTACTGGATATTTACTTCCAGGAGGTATAATAGTTTTAGTTATACTTTTATTATCAGCTCTACACTTTAATCATTTGTTTATATGGATGGACCCTGAGGTTGTTGAACATGATAAAATTATTAAAGCTAAAAGTGGATATCTTAATGTTCCATTTTTCCTAGCAAGAGGAGTTTTTTATTTGGCTGGGTGGTCTCTTTACAGGTATTTTTCCAGAAAATTTTCAATTGCACAAGATAATTCAAATGATATTTCAAACCATGTAAAGAACTTTAAATTATCGGCTGGGTTTTTAGCATTTTTTATTGTTACAGAATCTATGATGTCTTGGGACTGGATTATGTCAATAGATCCACATTGGTTTAGCACATTGTTTGGTTGGTATGTTTTTGCAAGTATGGTTGTTTCAGCAATCACAGTAATTGCTCTTATGATAATATTTCTAAAATCATTGGGATACTTAGAAAAAGTTAATCATAATCACTTACATGACTTAGCTAAATTCATGTTTGGTTTTAGTGTATTTTGGGCTTATTTATGGTTTTCACAATTCATGTTAATATGGTATGCAAACATTCCTGAGGAAGTTACATATTTTATAACTCGTCTTGAAGATTATCAAATTCCCTTTTTAGGAATGTTGGTTATGAATTTTATTTTACCATTTCTAATACTTATAAATTCAGATTTTAAAAGGTTAAATTGGATTATTGTAATGGCAGGTATAATTATTTTAATTGGACATTATATGGATGTGTTTAATATGATCATGCCTTCTGCTGTTGGAGACCAATGGTCTTTTGGAATCCCTGAGCTAGGATCTTTAATGTTTTTTACAGGATTATTTGTATACATTGTTTTTGATTCATTAACTAAAGCTCCTCTTGAAGCTACGGGTGATCCTTTTAATAAAGAAAGCGAAAAATTTGTTTATTAATTTATGATAAAAGATAAAATATAATGACAGTAGTACTTTCTATAATAGCAGTTACGTTATTGGCAATATCAGTTTGGCAAATAACTAAGATTTTTGAAATATCAAATCTTGGAGCTAAAAAAGATGATTCGCAGATTGCATCTGAAAAAGATAATGATCTTCAAGGTAAATTAATGTTTGCTTTCTTAGTATTTATTTATTTAGTAACAATTTATTCATTTGCTTCATACACAAAAGTTCTTCTTCCAGAGTCTGCTTCTGAACATGGCTATACTTACGATAAACTTTTGCTTATTTCATTTCTTGTAATTTTTATAGTTCAAACCATTACCCAAGCATTATTACATTATTTTGCATATAAGTATAGAGGAATAAATGGTAGAAAAGCATCATTTATCACCCATAATAATAAGTTAGAATTGGTATGGACAGTCATTCCAGCCATAGTACTTTTTGCTTTAATTCTTTATGGAATGACTACTTGGTCTGATATAATGAATTTTGAGGAAGATGAAGATGCTTTGATTGTAGAGTTGTATGCTCAACAATGGAACTGGAAAGCTAGATATGCTGGTGATGATAATGTTTTAGGTGATGCAAATGTTAGATTTTTAAATGATTTTGACGGAAGAAACTCTGTTGGTATTGACGCTTCAGATCCTAACGCTCTGGATGATATTGTTGTTACACAAGAGTTTCATCTACCTGTTGATAGAAAGGTAATATTTAAAATTAGATCTCAGGATGTTTTACATTCCGCATATATGCCACATTTTAGAGCTCAAATGAACTGTGTTCCAGGAATGATTACTGAATTTTCTTTTACACCAACTACAACTACAGCTGATATGAGATTAAACCCAGATGTAGTTGAAAAAGTCAATAGAATTAATAAAATTAGATATGATAATAGTCAAGAATTGATTGCTAATGGGGAGGAACCGTTAGACCCATATCAATTTGATTATTTACTTCTTTGCGCAAAAATATGTGGATCTTCACATTATAATATGCAAATGAAGATTGTTGTAGAATCTGAAAAAGATTTTAATAAATGGTTAAATCAGCAGAAAACCTTTTCTGAAGTTATTCAATAAAAAATAATATGTCTGTAGCTGTAAATAATAATGTAGAAAATCACGATGATCATCATCATCACAAAGAAACTTTTATAACTAAATGGATCTTTAGTCAAGATCACAAAATGATTGCAAAACAGTATTTTGTTACTGGTGTACTAGTAATGGGTGTAATTGGTGTTTTGATGTCTTTATTATTTAGAATTCAACTTGCTTGGCCTGAAGAATCCTTTTCAGTTTTTGAAATTTTTTTAGGTGACAGATGGGCTCCTGATGGAGTTATGGATCCTAATATATATTTGGCATTAGTAACGATTCATGGTACAATCATGGTGTTTTTTGTACTTACTGCTGGATTGAGTGGAACATTCAGTAATTTATTAATTCCTCTTCAAATTGGCGCAAGAGATATGGCTTCAGGTTTTTTAAATATGGTTGCCTATTGGTTATTTTTCATCTCAAGCGTAATTATGGTTGCTTCACTCTTTGTCGAGGCTGGTCCTGCAGCTGCTGGATGGACAATATATCCACCCCTAAGTGCACTCCCACAAACACAGCCTGGTTCAGGTGCTGGAATGACATTATGGTTGGTGTCAATGGCATTTTTTATCGCATCTTCTTTGTTAGGTTCTTTAAATTATATAGTTACTGTACTGAATTTGAGAACTAAAGGAATGACCATGTTTAGACTTCCCTTGACAATATGGGCTTTCTTTGTAACAGCAATTATTGGAGTTATATCATTTCCTGTTTTATTATCAGCCGCGCTACTTTTGATAATGGATAGATCCTTTGGAACATCATTCTTTTTATCGGATATTTTTGTTCAAGGAGAAGTTCTTCATTACCAGGGCGGATCTCCAGTTCTTTTTGAACATTTATTTTGGTTTTTGGGACATCCTGAAGTTTATATTGTGTTATTACCAGCACTTGGAATTACATCTGAGATAATCGCTACAAATTCTAGAAAACCTATTTTTGGATATAGAGCAATGGTTGCTTCAATTTTAGCTATTGCCTTTTTGTCAACTATTGTTTGGGGACACCACATGTTTGTTACCGGAATGAATCCTTTTTTAGGTTCTGTATTTACATTTACAACTCTTTTAATTGCCATACCGTCTGCAGTTAAAGCATTTAATTATATTGCAACTTTATGGAAAGGTAATTTGCAACTAAATCCTGCTATGTTGTTCTCAATTGGACTAGTTTCTACTTTTATCACTGGTGGTTTAACTGGTATAATTTTGGGTGATAGCGCTTTAGATATTAATGTCCATGATACTTATTTTGTTGTTGCTCATTTCCATCTTGTGATGGGAATTTCAGCTCTTTATGGACTATTCGCAGGTGTTTACCATTGGTTTCCAAAATTATATGGAAGAATGATGAATAAAACCCTTGGTTATGTACATTTTTGGATTACAGCCATAGGTGCTTATGGTATCTTCTTCCCAATGCATTTTATAGGAATGGCAGGCTTACCGAGAAGATATTACACAAATACTGCATTTCCATATTTTGATGATTTAGCTGATATCAATGTTTTAATAACTGTATTCGCATTGATTACTGGTTTAGCCCAACTTATCTTTTTATATAACTTTATTCATAGTATGTATTTTGGAAAAAAATCTGAAAAAAACCCATGGAAATCAAATACACTTGAATGGACAGCCCCTGTTGAGCATATTCATGGAAACTGGCCGGGTAAAATTCCTGAGGTTCACAGGTGGGCATATGACTATAGTAAGCCTGGTAAAAAACAAGATTTTGTTCCTCAGTCAACTCCAATTACTAATGGTGAAAGTATCACTGAGCATTAGGTAGTATTTTTTCAACTATTCTTAAGTCAACTTTTGACTATATTTGAATATGAATGAAAATCTTGATCCTACTAATGAAAATTTTTCAAATGAGGATTTAGAGATTGATAAAGCATTAAGGCCGCTAAGTTTTGATGATTTTAATGGTCAGAAAAAAGTATTAGATAATCTTAAAATTTTTGTTCAGGCAGCAAATCAGCGTTCAGAAGCACTAGACCATACATTACTTCATGGTCCACCAGGTTTAGGTAAAACAACTTTGGCTCATATAATTGCAAATGAATTAAGTGTTTCTTTAAAAGTATCATCCGGACCAGTTATTGATAAACCTGGTGACTTAGCTGGTTTATTAACTAGTCTTGAAAATAGAGATGTTTTGTTTATAGATGAGATACACAGACTTTCACCAGTGGTTGAGGAGTATTTGTACTCAGCTATGGAGGATTATAAGATTGACATTATGATTGAATCAGGTCCAAATGCACGATCTGTTCAAATTAATCTAAATCAATTTACGTTAATTGGTGCTACAACAAGATCTGGCTTACTTACTGCACCAATGAGAGCAAGATTTGGAATTAATAATAGACTAGAATATTATGATAATGATACTTTATCTAAAATTATAAGAAGAAGCTCAAAAATTTTAAATATTAAAATTGATAATTCAGCCTCAGTCGAGATTGCAAGTAGAAGTAGAGGTACACCTAGAATATGCAATTCACTACTTAGGAGAGTTAGAGATTTTGCTCAAATTAAAGGAGATGGAAATATTGATTTAAAAATTACAAAATACTCCTTGGAAGCTCTCAATGTAGATAAGTATGGGCTAGATGAAATGGATAATAAAATACTTACTACTTTAATTAAAAAATTTAAGGGTGGGCCAGTAGGTATAACTACCTTAGCTACTGCAGTTTCAGAAACTTCTGAAACAATTGAAGAGGTATACGAACCATTTCTTATTCAACAAGGCTTTCTAATTCGTACTCCTAGGGGTAGACAAGTAACAGAAAAAGCTTATAAACACTTAGGTTTAACACCTTTAAATGATCAAAGTAACCTTTTTAGTTAGATCTTGTCTACAATCAATTCAAATACATTACTTGTTAAATCTATTGCAAAAGATTTAGGATTTATTTCATGTGGTATTTCTAAATCTGGTTTTCTTGAAGATGAAGCTGATAGATTTGAAAAATGGCTTAAAAACAACTACCATGGAAAGATGTCTTATATGCAAAGAAATTTTGATAAAAGACTTGATACAACCAAATTGGTAGAAGGGTCAAAAAGTGTTATATCGCTTTTATATAATTATTATCCAAAAAAGAAACAAAACCCAAATTCATATAAAATTTCAAAATATGCATACGGTATTGATTATCATTATGTTATAAAAGATAAATTAAAAAATTTTATTTCTATTTTGAATGGGAAAATTGGAGATGTAAATTCAAGAGTTTTTGTTGATTCTGCTCCAATACTTGAAAGAGCTTGGGCAAAAAAAAGTGGGTTGGGTTGGATTGGTAAAAACACAAATTTAATTAGTAAAAAAACTGGATCTTTCTTTTTTATTTCAGAGATTATTGTCGATATAGATTTAGTACCTGACAATGAAGTTACAGATCACTGTGGACAATGCACAGCTTGTTTAGATTCTTGTCCAACTGGAGCATTTTATGAACCGTATAAGCTTGACGCTTCTAAATGTATTTCTTATTTGACTATAGAGCTTAAAGATAAAATTTCAGAAAAGTTTGATGCTCAATTTAAAGATTGGATTTTTGGTTGTGATATATGTCAGGATGTTTGTCCTTGGAATAAATTTTCAACTGAACACAATGAGCCTTTATTTGAGCCAATAGATCAGGTTATAAATTATTCAAAAAAAGATTGGGTAGAAATTACTAATGAAGTTTTTGATGTAATTTTTGAAAACAGTCCAATTAATAGACCTAAATTTGATGGATTTAAAAGGAATATTGAATTTGTAAAATGAGTTTTAAACAGCTTCCCAAAATCGAACTTCATATTCATCTTGATTGTAGCCTTAGTTATAATGTTGTGAAGAAATTAAGACCAGAAATAACAATTCAAGAATACAATCAAAATTTTAAAGCTGGAGCAAGTAGTTATTCTTTAAATCACTATTTACAATGTGCCGATAATGCAATTTCTCTAATGCAGACTAAAGAAAGTTTAGAATTGGTTTTAGAAGATTTCTTTGATCAATTAATTGAAGACAATGTGATTTATTGTGAAATAAGATTTGCCCCACTTTTACATATTGAAAAAAGTTTAAACTCAATGGAAGTTGTAGATATTTTATGTAAGAAAATGAATGTACTTTCAAAAAAAACTGGAATTATTACAGGTTTAATATTATGTACACTTCGCCATTATTCTAAATCACAAAGTATGGAAACTGTTAAACTGGTAAATGAATTTTATGATGAAGGTGTTGTTGGTTTCGATATTGCAGCAGATGAAGCAGGGTTCCCAATTGACAGTCATATATCAGCCTTTGAATATGCACAAAATAATAACTTAAATTGTACTGCACATGCTGGTGAAGCCATGGGCGCTGAAAGTGTTTGGGAAACAATAAATAAACTTAAGCCAAAAAGAATAGGTCATGGAGTGAGATCAATTGAAGATGAAAAATTGATTGATTTCATTTTAGAAAACAACTATCATCTTGAAGTTTGTCCTACAAGTAATATTAAAACTAAAACTTTTGAATCTATGGATAAACATCCTATTAACAAATTGTTTCAAAAAAAGATATCATTAAGTATAAATAGTGATGGTAGAACAATTTCAGATGTCAACTTAAATGAAGAGTATCACAAGCTAAGTAATTCATTTGGCTGGTCAGTTCAACAATTAAAGTTATGTAATTTAAATGCTATTGATCATGCTTTCACTACATACAATAATAAAGAACTTCTTAGGCAAAAAATTAATCGAGCCTACCAAAAATAGCCCTATAGTTCAACGGATAGAACAAAAGTTTCCTAAACTTTAGATCTAGGTTCGATTCCTAGTAGGGCTACAATTATCTGTCAAAAGCTGTCCTATTTGAGTTTGTATGTTTTGACAATATTCTTTTAGATTCTAATTTTACTTTAGGGTCATTTTTTATGGTCCAAAGTTGTGATGCAGCATGTTTATATGTTGAACTAATGTCTACAATAGGCTTAGGGTAATCCTCACCAATTTTACAATTAAAGGTTTCTTGATCGATTTCACTTAATTTCCAAGGTTCAAAAATCAATGGTGTAGGAATTTCTTTAAGTTTAGGTATCCATTTTTTTATAAAAACACCTTCACTATCATGTTCTTTTGCATTTTTTGTTGGGTTATAAATTCTAATCATATTTATTCCAGTTTCACCAGCTTGCATTTGAAACTGGGAATAATGAATACCTGGTTCGAAGTCAAGAAAATTATTTGCCAGAAAAATAACACCTTCTTGCCAGGGTTGCCACAGATGATGTGTTAAAAATGAAACTATCATGGCTCTCATTCTAAAATTCAAATATCCAGTTTCTACCAAACAATTCATACATGCATCAACTAGTGGATAACCAGTTTCTCCCTTTTCCCAAGCTTTTATAAATTTTTTATTTACTTTTTTTTCTAGTTTTCGATAACCTTTATTTACACTCCTAAATTGCATTTTACTTTCCATTTCAAATTTTTGAATAAAGTGGGCCTGCCATCTTAATCTGGAGGTAAACCCATTTACTTGGAATTTTGATTTTCCATGACTTAATTGTTCTTTAGCTCTTTGCCATACATATCTTGTGGAAATATTCCCCCACGAAATATATGGAGATAATCTTGAACAATTAAATCTTGATAATTCGGGCTTACTTATATTGTTTTGATATTTATTTATTCTAGACTCGAGAAAGCTATCTAAATATTTTAAGGCATTTGTAGTACCTCCTCTTTGAAATTTAGATTTTGAGATTATTTTAATTTTTTTTTCCTTAAAAGTATTTTTATTTAGTTCTATAAAATCATCAATTTTTGGATTTATTACCTCAATTTTTTTTTTCATAAAATTATTCCAATTTGAAATCCAATTTTTTCTATTCTTAAGACCTCTGAAAACTCCGTTATTTATTTCTTCAATCCACTTAATTGTATTTTTATTGCAATATTCCTTAAATTTTAAATCTCTTTTGTAAGATTTTTCTAATCCAGTTTCCGTGTGTGAAAAAACCTTCTCGATATCAAATTTTCTTTTTAGCTTTTTGATAATTGAAATAATATTATCATCAAAAAAATGAATTCTAGTTTGAAATTTTTTTAAATATAGATTTAAATCTTGTAAAGATTCGTTAATAAAATTATAGTGTCTATCGCTATAATGATTGTCTTTTAACAATTCATGATAGGAAAAAATCATAAGAAGTTTGTTGTTTTCTTTAATTGCTTTAAGAAGAGCTTCGTTATCAAGTATTCTTAAGTCTTTCTTGAACCAAAAAATGTTTATACAAATTTTCAATTATGTTACCTGGTAACAGTAAGTGTTGAATCGCTAAGAGATGTTGTGTAGCACTCAAGTTTTCCACCATTTCCAGCTGTTTCACAATCTGTAGCGTAGGAATTACCATGTTGACTACATCTAAATTGATTATTAGTGTATGACCAGCGGTTTCTAGTGCCTTGGTGAGGACAAGCATTGGTAAAAGCTCTGTAGGATGTAGAACTTATTTTGAGAATTAACATGTTTTGTGCAGTAAAATTTATCCAATTGTTGGAATGAAGTGTACTAAACATGGCGTGATTCAAATCAATTGTTACTGTAGAACCACTGACAGTGTAACCCGTTCCTGTAGAATTACCGTTACCATTATTATTATTATTATTATTATTTGATCCATTGCCATAATCTGAATCATCGTCACCAGATGAACATGAATCTAAAACTGTTATACCCAAGAATGCCATGGCCACCGTAGGACATACATTCATTAAAAAGTCTCTTCTGTTATTATTTTTAGTTTTTTTCATGATCAAATTTTTACTAATATTTTCAAATCTTGTGCCAAATTTAATTTTTTAAATATGACGTTTGAAAAAAATTAATATATTATGTTTGCCTGAAAGTTTATAAATAGCACATCAAAAGTATATTTTACCTATACACATATAAAAATATTTTTGAGTGTTATATTTACTTAAATACTTATGTAATAATCTAATTAATAAATGATTAACTATATAAAATATATATTAATATTCTTTTATATTTCTATTTATTCTCAAGAGATACCACCTATACAGTCTTTTCAGTCTGATGATTATGATGCTGATATACAAAATTGGATGATTTCTCAAACAGACGGTGGTTTGATTGTAGTTGCAAACGGTTCAGGTATTTTGACTTACAATGGCTCTTGGAAATTCTATGAATCCCCGAACAGCACTATTATTAGATCTGTTAAGTATATTGATGGAAAGATATATTCTGGAAAAAATACGGACTTCGGATTTTGGTCTAAAACCATTAATGGTGAATATTACTATACATCAATCCCAGATAAATTTGATTTTGATCTTATTGAAGATGAAGAATTTTGGGATATAAAAAAATTGAGAAATTGGATTGTTTTTCAATCGCTATCAAGACTTATTTTTGTAGATCCTAATTCCCATAATATTAAAGTTATTGAGCCAGGCGGTGCAATTACAAAATCTTTTGAAATAGATAAGTCCCTTTTTTTTCACATGCCTGATCAAGGAATTTTTACTGTTAAAGACGGTAGTGTAACTCCTTTTTTAACTAATAAAATTTTTAGAGATAATGTTGTTATTAATATGTTTAAAATTGATAATGAATATATTATATTAACTGAAAATGCAGGCTTTTATAAATTTCTAAATGGTGAATTATCAAAATGGTCAACAGATTTAGACCTAAATGAGTTAACTATTTACTCTGCAACTTTATCATCAGATAATTCCATTTTAATTGGAACTATTGGTTCTGGTTTTGTTAAGTTGAGCATTTCTGGAAATGTAATGGAAAAGTTGAATAAAAGTAATGGTCTTATCAACAACACTGTTTTATCAATTTTTGAGGACAAAAACTTTAATATTTGGTTGGCTTTAGATAATGGCATTTCTGTAATTAATGACAAATCCCCTTTTAGAATTTTTAATGATTTGGATGGTAAGTTAGGTGCGGTATATGCTTATAAAAAATTTAAAGATTTTTCTTATGTTGGAACCAATCAAGGTTTGTTTTTCAAAAACAACTATTCAAATGATGACTTTCAGCCAGTTGAAGGTACATCAGGTCAAGTTTGGAGTTTAGTTGAATTGGATGGTGAGCTTTTTTGTGGCCACAATCAAGGAACCTTTATTATTAAAAATTCTGTAGCAAAAAAAATCCCTGGAACAAACGGATCCTGGACTTTTAAAAAAAGTAACACTAATAATTTAATTTTTGAAGGTCATTACAAAGGAATAAATGTACTTGAGAAAAAAAATGATAATTGGACTTTACGAAATTCATTGGAAGGATATGATATTTCAGCACGGTTTTTCGAGATTTCTGATAACAATCAAATTTACGTTGTTCATGGTTATAAAGGTGTATATAGGCTGACTTTATCTCCCTATCTTCAAAGCCTTAAAAATGTTGAATTTCTTGATGATATTTCAATTGAAGGAAATCCAAGTATTGCAAAGTTTAATAACAGGATATATTATCATAATCAAAACGGTATTTATTCAATTGATAATTTAGGAAATTTTATCAAAGATTCGATTCTTTCAAAAGCTGCTAATGCTTCTGGTCTGATGATATCTGATTCAGAAAAACTTTGGATTTTTTCTAATGACAATATTTATTATGCATACAATGATGATGTTACAAATAATCTGAAGATGAATTCAGTTTATATTCCTGTTAAATTGAGAGAGGCAATTTTTGACAATATCTCAAGTTCAAGTGATAACGATTTTGTAATTGGAACAAAAAATGGATACATATCAATGAATCTGAATGATTATAAAATTAAAAATGAAAATTTCTCTATAGATAGGATAGAAGTTAGCTCATTTATTTCCGAACCTATTTCAATTGAAATAGCGGATAATTTTTTACTGGATTATGATGTAAATAATATTTCATTTTTTTATAATACTGCAGATTATCAGCTTTTTAATAAAAATGAGTATATGTTCAAACTTGAAGGTTTGCTTGAAGATTGGAGTATGTGGTCAGAGGAAAATTCAACATCTTTTAAGAATTTAGAATATGGCACATATACTTTTAAAGTAAAATCAAGAACAGCAGGTTTTATTAATCCAGTCGAAAAGCAGATTAAATTCACGATAGATAAACCATGGTATTTATCCAACTTTATGTTTATTAATTATTCTATATTTTTTGGGTTAATTATATTTATAACTAACAGGTATACAAGAAATTATTATTTAAAAAAAGAGTTAACATTAGCTCAAATAAATAAAAGAAAGTTAGAAATTAAAGAATTTGAAAAAAAGCAAGAATTAATAAATCTTGAAAATGAAAAACTACAACAAGATATTGAAAGTAAAAGTAGAGAGTTAGCAATATCAACAATGAGTATGATAAAGAAAAATCAATTTTTAAGTAAAATAAAAGATGATTTAAAAAAGACTAATGAATTACAAAAAATTAAAAATGTAATTAAAACTATTGATAGAAATTTAAATAATGAGGATGATTGGAAGTTTTTCGAGGAAGCTTTCAATAATGCTGACAAGGAATTTCTTAAAAAAATTAAAACAGCACATCCTAATTTAACAAATAATGATTTAAAGCTTTGCGCTTATTTGAGACTGAACCTCTCCTCAAAAGACATTGCACCTTTACTAAATATATCATTAAGAAGTGTTGAAATAAAGAGATATAGGCTAAGAAAGAAGATGGAATTATCTCATAATGAAGGTCTTACGGATTATATCCTTTCATTGTAATGTAATTAGTTATAAAAAAAATACCTCTACAAAACCTCAACATAAATTATTCTACAATTAGTATTACCTCAGTAAAACAGTATAAAAAATATTTAAAATTGATATTTTTCACCTAAAAAATGTACTTTTCATAAATTTCTACCCCTAAAATTATCAATTTATCATTTTGTATAGTTTTTATATATTTTTTGAAAAGAAAAAAGATCTATGTTTATGCTACTAAAAATTTATTTATGAAAAGTCAAATATTAAGCATTTTATTTTTTTTAGGATGCATTACTATGGCTGCACAGTCAGGGACAATTACTGGATCAGTAACAGATTCTAGTAATAATGATCTGCTCCCAGGTGTTAATGTCGTGGTAAAAAACACAACTAATGGAACTAATACCGACTTTAATGGAAATTTTTCTCTTAATAATGTTTCAAATGGTGATGTACTTGTTTTTTCTTTTATTGGTTACAATACCTTAGAATTAAAAGTTTCATCCTCATTCAATATTTCAGTTTCTTTAGATCCCGATATTGAAGCTTTAGAAGAAGTTGTTCTTCTTGGATATGTATCTCAAAAAGCAGCCAATATTTCAGGTGCTGTCTCTACTGTTGACGGTGAAGCTGTTGAAAAATTAAAACCTGTTAGAGTTGAGGATGCCCTGCAAGGTCAATCTGGATTGAATGTTATTTCAAGCGGTACACCTGGTGCAAAACCTACTGTTCTAATTAGAGGGATTAGCTCATATTCTGGTAATGATCCTTTAGTTATTGTAGACGGTGTTAATTTAACATTAGATGACATGAATTCTCTTGATCCTAGTAATATTGAAAGTATTTCTGTATTAAAAGATGCCTCAACTACTGCACTATACGGAGTCAAAGGTGGTAATGGAGTTATTGTAATAACAACTAAAAGTGGAAAGAGAAATCAAGAAACTCAATTCAATTTTGATAGTTCGTATGCTCAACAATCTGTTGAGAAAACTATAGCTGTTTTAAATGCTACAGAATATGCTGCTATTTTAAATGAAGCTTCGGTTGCCTCAGGTGGAAATTTAATCTATCCAGATTTTTCAAATTTTGGAAATGGAACTGATTGGCAAAAAGAAGTATTCAGGGATGATGCTCCTTTGGTAACAAATACTTTTTCAGCTAGAGGTGGTTCTGAAAAAGCTTCATATTATTTCTCCGCTGGTCATACATCTCAAGAAGGTGTTCTGTATGGAGAAGATAAAAGTTATTTTGACAGATTCAGCTTTACTGCAAATATTGATGCTGATTTGACTGATAAATTAAATATTAAAGCATATAATACATATGCCAATATTAAAGGAAGTAACTTGGGAGATGTTTTATTTAATGCTCTAAACATGAGCCCAACCACTCCTGTATACGACATAAGTGGAAATTTCGGGACAGATTCTAAAATTACTCAAGAGGTAAAAAATCCTCTCGCTCAAATTTCAAATTCTTATAATGAGGGAAATACTAATAAGATTACAGGGAAATTAGAGTTAGAATATGAATTATTTAAAGATTTTAAAATAACTTCCAGATTAGGTTATAATTATGTCTCTGCTGTTGGAAAAAGTTTTAATCCATTAGTTTTTTATGGTGCTAATCATAACCAAACAAATTCAAATGCAGATGGTACTCCGATAGTCACAGTTGATTCTGAGACAGGAGAAGAGACTTCAACACACAGTAGAGTTAGTGAGACTACTAATACATGGTTTAGATATAACTATGAATTACTAGGTAATTATAATTTTTCCATAGATAACGAACATAACTTCAGTCTTTTTGCTGGATTTGCAATTAGTAAAAATACTGGCGAAGGACTTGGAGGTACTGCTGTTGATATCCCTTTTAATTCATGGAAGTTTGCAGATATTTCAGCTGCAACAGGTGATCAAAAATATTCAACAACATCATCATCTTATTATGTTGGAAGAAAAGTCTCTTTCTTTGCAAGAGCTGAGTATGATTATAATGAAAAATATTTAGCATCATTCTCTTTAAGAAGAGATGGTTCTACTAGTTTTGGTGAGAACAACAAGTTTGCTTATTTCCCATCAGCCTCTTTAGGATGGGTTATTACAAATGAAGATTTTTTTAATTCTTCCACCATTAACTTTCTAAAGATTAGAGCGAGTTATGGTCTAGTTGGTAATGATAATGTTTCACCTCAATTTGGTACTATTTCAACGTTCCCAAAATATACATTTGGAAATACAATAGCAGCTGGATCAACACTTTATTCAATTCCTAATGCTGATGTAAGTTGGGAAAACCAAGGACAAGCTAATGTTGGATTTGATTTAAGAATGTTTGATTCATCTCTTTCATTATCCTTCGATTATTTTGAAAAGTCAACTGATGATCTATTATTTAATCCAACCCTATCTTTATATTTAGGAACACCAGTTTATCCAACTGCCAATATAGGTAGTACTGAAACAACTGGTTTCGATGTTTCTCTTGGATATTCAAAAGACTTTAATGATAAAATAAGTTTTAATACGAGCGTCAGCTTTACAAGTTCTGACAATTTGGTTACTGCTATCAACAATGGAGACAAATATATTTGGGGAGCTGGTTATGGAATTCCTTTCAAAAATCTAGTTCAGTTTAGAGAAGGTGATTCACCTGGGATTTTCTGGGGATATAAAACAGATGGAATTTTCCAAAATTATGATGAAGTGGCTGCTCATGCTACTCAAGACAATGCTCAACCAGGAGACATAAGGTTTGTTGATGTTGATGGTAATGGGAAGATTGATGCAGAAGATAGAACCAAAATTGGAGATCCTTTTGCAGATTATACAATTGGTTGGAATTTAAATCTCAATGTTCACAATTTTGATTTAAGTGTCTTTACATATGGTTCTTTTGGAAATGATGTATATAGAGCATATGAAAGAAATCTAAATTATACTAACAGATTTGCTAGAGCACTGGACAGATGGACAGGTGAAGGTACTAGCACTGTTGAACCAAGAGCTACTTTTGTTGATGGAAACAACAACTCAAGAGCTTCTGATAGATATGTTGAAGACGGAAGCTTCATTAAAATTAAGAATGTTCAACTTGGATATAATTTTAATTTAAATGAGAACTCTGTTTTTGATAGCGTAAGATTATATCTACAAGGAAAAAATCTTCTTACAATCACTGACTACTCTGGTTATGATCCTGAAATGTCAGGTGGTGTATTAGGTAGTGGTATTGATTATGGAAATTATCCTACTCCAAGAATAGTTTCTGTTGGTTTAAACGTTAAATTTTAAAATTGATTAAAATGAAAAATATTTATAAACTATTATTTGTAACTATATTATCATTCTCAGTCATTAGCTGTGATGATTATGTAGATTATGATCCATCAGAAACTTACACAATAGTTGCTGATGATTATTTCACATCGAGCAGTGATTATGAATCTGCTCTTGTCGGTGTGTATGATGTAACTCAATGGATTCTTTATAATGTAATGATTGGTGAGATAGCATCTGATAACTCTCTTGCTGGAGGTGAAAGTGCAACTGATGTTATTGGCTTGCAAAAAATTGATGATATGTTACATGATCCTGAAAATGATCAACTAACTAGTATTTGGCAATTTATGTATGAAGGAGTTAACAGAGCTAATTACCTTTTTGAAAATAAGGATAAGTTAGATTTTACAAGAAAAGATGAGCTCTATGGTGAAGTTCATTTTTTAAGAGCATTCTTTTATTTCGAGTTGGTAAAAATATTTGGTGATGTTCCTTTATTTACTAACTCTAGATTAACTGCGATTGATTCAGGAACTTTACAAAGATCTTCAGCTTCAGATGTATATGCGCAAATTGAAAGTGATTTAAATGCAGCTATAGCAGCTTTACCAGCTGAGAAAAGTGTTAATGGACGAGCAACATCGTTTACTGCTCATGCATTATTAGGTAAAGTTTATTTATACCAAGATAAGTTTGATCAAGCTGCTGCTATTTTGGATCCACTTATAGGTGCCTACGGATTGCCTGAAAGACCTGGAAGTGTATTTCTTAAGTCTGGTGAAAATGGTGCTGAGTCTGTATATGAAATTCAACATACTAAAGATTCAAACTGGTGGGCATGGGATTATGTTCCCCAAGGAACTGAAGGTAACTTCGCAGTAATTCACCATGGAATTAGAGGTTATGTCGGTGATGTTTACCAAAGTGGATGGAGTTTTAATGTTCCAACACAAGACTTAGTCGATGCTTTCCCTGCTGGAGATAAAAGAAAAGATGTGTCGGTTTTGGATATAGTTAAATGGGCTGATGATACTGGAGCAGAGTATGGTGAAGGTTATGAGCATACAGGTTATTTTAATCACAAGTATATTCCTAGACAAGGCGAGTCTTCAGCACAGCAAGAATTGAATTTTGGAACTAATTATAGAGCTATTAGATATGCTGACGTTTTATTAATGGCAGCTGAAGCTAACAACAGAAAATCATCTCCTGACACTCAAGCTGCTCAAAATTATTTGAATGAGGTTAGAAAGAGAGCATTTGGAAATGAGTCTAATGCATCAACCTCAACTGGTGTAACATTAACTCAAGAGATCTGGGATGAGAGAAGATTAGAATTAGCAGGAGAGGGACACAGGTTTTTTGACTTAGTAAGAACTGGTCAAGCTTCCACTGTACTTCAAAGTATAGGATTTCAAGCTGGTAAGCATGAAGTATTTCCAATTCCGCAAAAGGAAATCGATATTTCTAACTTAACTCAAAATAACGGTTACTAAAAAATATTAAAATGAATAAAATGAAAAAAATATTATTGGGTTTATTCTCTCTAGTTTTTATTATCACCTCATGTGAAAATGAAGACTTTAGTGATGCAGTTTACTCTGTTAACCCACCAGATACTGTGAGTGCACATTTTTCGATCACTCAAGATAATACTGGAACTGTGACAATAACTCCGCAAGCAAATGGAGCTTATAAATTTGACATTACACCAGGAAATGGAAAAGATGTTGTCAAAGGTGTTGAAAATGGAGAAAATGTAAAGCAAGTTTATGCTGAAGGTTCTTATACTGTTGGTGTAAAAGCTTATGGTATTAATAATTTGACTGCAGAAGCTGAGTTACCTCTAGAAGTTTCTTTCAGAGCTCCAGAAAATTTGGATGTAACATTTACTAAAGATGCATTAACACTAACTGTTGAAGCTGAAGCTGATTACGCAAGTGCTTTCACAGTTGACTTCGGAGATGGATCTGATGTTAAAGATTTAGCTATTGGTGCTGAACTTAATCATGTTTATGCAACCAGTGCAGATTATACTGTAAAAGTTACAGCATTAAGTGGTGGATCAGCTACAACAGTTTATGAAGAAACACTAACAATGTCAGCTCCAACTTTACTTCCAGTAGGTTTTGAAGCTTTTGATACAAATACTTTCATAAGCTTTGGTGGAAATGCTCACGAAATAATTGATAATCCTGATAAAGGAGGTTTGAATCCTTCAAATAAAGTTGTAAAAATTACAAAAAATAAGGATCAAACTTGGGCTGGTTCAGTATTACAATTAACTAATCCTGTTGATCTTTCAGCTAAGGATCAAATTAAAATGAAAATTTGGGCTCCTAAAGTTGGTGCAAAAGTTACCATGAAACTCGAAAATATTAGTGATGGTGCTATTAACTCTGGAGAATTTTCAGTTTCTACTACCAAAAGTAAAACCTGGGAAGAATTGACTTGGGATTTTAGCGGAATTGATAAGACACCAGAATTTAGAAAAGTTGTTATTTTCTATGAATTAGGTACAATGGGAGCTGGTGGTGATGATTGGACGTTCTATGTTGATGATTTTAAACAAGCTGTAAAACCTGTTGTTGGATTTGATCCAGGCTCAGCTATTGCCGATTTTGAAGTATTACCTACATTATCTGGTTTTGATGGTGGAGCTCAGGAGATAATTAATAATCCTGACAAGAATGGAAACTCATCGGATAAAGTTTTAAAGCTAGTTAAAAATGCTGGACAAACTTGGGGAGGACATAAACTGACTTACACTGATGTTTTTGACATGTCTAAAGAAGGAAAATTAAGACTTAAAATTTGGTCACCTAGAGCAGGGTTGAAACTTACTGCTAAGTTTGAAAACGATGTTCCATGGCCAGGAGTTGTTGGTACTGCTGAGGTTATTGGTACTACAACTAAAGCTTCTGAATGGGAAGAAATGGTTCTAGATTTTTCAGATGTTGCGTTTGCTGCTGGAAATAACTGGACAAATCTTGTTTTATTCATTGATAATGGTACAATGGGTGATGGTTCATCGAACTTCACTGTTTACTTAGATGATATTGTTCAATTTTAATTAATACGAATATGAAAAAATTTAATTTTATTTATAAATCTTTAATTCTGATCCTCGCTGCTTTTTTCGTAGCATGTGAAGTTGATAGTTTTAGTGAAGAAGATCAATATATTTTGGGAGATATTAATGCTCCAACATCTATTGCAATTACTTCTCAAATTGTTGGTCAGTCAACTGAAAAACCAAATGGTGATGGTTCTGGAACAGTACATTTCACTGTAACTGCTGAGAATGCCTTAAGCTATAAGTTTGTTTTTGATGGTAAAGAAACTGTTTCACCAACAGGGAAAGTAACTTATAACTTTTCTGTTAATGGAACTAACACATATGTTGTGACTGCTGTTGCATTAGGGGTTGGAGGAACAACAACAAGTGTAGCAACTGAAGTAACAGTATTTGCTAGCTACAAGCCTTCAGCTGAGTTCTTGCAAAAGCTTCACGGAGCTTCATCAAAAAAATGGAGATTAGAAAAAGAAACTGGCGGTTACGTTGGTGTTGGACCTGTATGGCAAACTTGGCCTGAATGGTATAGCGCTGCGCCTAATTCTAGAACTGACTATGGGTCTGATGATGATACATGGACTATTAGGAAAGATGGAACATTCACACATACTACTAACGGTGGATGTGCTGTAAAAACAGAGTGGGCAGATGAAGTTGGTGGAGTAAAAGATCCAGCAGACAATACATACAAAAATTTTGCCATTGATAATTACATTGGAACATGGGAGATTATTGCACCAGGTGGTGTGGAATCTATCCAATTATCTGGTATTGGTCATTTTGGCCTGTATACAGGAACTCATGTTTATTCATGGAAATTCACTGGTGATAACAAAGCTGAATTAACTACTGTTGATAGTACTGGCAGAAAATGGTGGTTTAAATTAATTGCGGATTAACGTTTTTTATTTCATGTGTTTATTTTTACATAGGGAGGAAGTTTATTTCCTCTCTATGTATTAATTTAACAAAATGCTTCTACGTCTATTAAAATTGAATAAGCTAATAATCTTATTTCTTCTTGTATTTTCGTGTTCCTCTGATGGGGGAGATCATTCAGTTGATAATGGTGGAAACGGCGGAAATGAAAATAATAAAATAATACCTTCCGATTTAAATTATACAGTTCAAATTCAAGGATCAAATTCAAATGCATTAGGTGACGGAAGTGGTAAAGTTAATTTTACTGCTAGTGCAACGAACGCAGTTAAATATAGTTTTAGATTTGGAGATGGTGGTACAAAGGAGTCATCTACTGGTTCTGTTGAACATACTTATACAAAAATTGGAACTCACCAATATAATACAAGGGTTCTAGCTTACTCTTCAACTAATGATTATATATCTTCTGACAAATCAATTTCTGTTTTAGTTAGTCCAGAATCTGATCATGAACTGGTTAAATTATTAGCAGGAGATTCAGAAAAAACCTGGAAAATTAATGCAGCATTTGATGCTCATTTTGCTAATGGTTCCTCAGATCATCGTTATCCATCTTACTTTGAGGCTGAAGCTTTTTCAAAAAATAATTCAGGGTTTTATGATGATGAATATACATTTAATGTAAATGGGACATACACTCATAAAACTAATGGTGATGTTTATGGTAAGGCAGCACATTTAAAAAATGATTTTGGAGATACAGGCCAATCGCAAAACGCAGATGGTGAAATTGAAAAATATGCAAAGGCTAATTATTCTGACTCTTATTTTGTATATAAAAGTGATAATGAAAATAAGTTAGAGTTTTTAAGTCAGTCTTTCATAGGTTTTTATGTAGGAGAAAAAAAGTTTACAATTGAATGTCATGATGGTAATAATTTACTGTTAAGAACAGTTGATAACAATAGCACAGCTTGGTATGTATGGTTAACTACAGATAACATATCAACTGTGCCTTCAAAAAATAAATACAAACCAGAAAATGGAGGTAAGTTAATATGGAGTGATGAATTTAATTATTCTGGTAAACTAGATACTAATAAATGGAACTTTGAGGTTAGAAATCAATGGTATAACAATGAACTTCAAGCAACTACTAATTTACAAGAAAATGCAAAAGTTGAAGATGGAGTTTTAAAAATCACTGCTTTAAAAAAGAGTCAAGGCGGAAAAGAATACACTTCAGCCCGAGTTAGAACTCATAAAATTGATAATTTACAAGGACTAGATTTCATGTATGGTAGAGTTGATGTTAGAGCTAAAATGCCAAGTAAAAAAGGTACATGGCCTGCAATATGGATGTTGGGTTCAAATTATTCAACAAATGGAAATGGTTTGGATTGGCCACATTGTGGCGAAATAGATATTCTAGAACATACTGGAAATCATCTAAATATGGCTCAAATGACGGCACATCATCCTGATGTATCACCTGGTGTGGGTGATACTAAAAAGGTTTATGACTATAATGATTTATCAACTAATTTTCATGTATATTCTCTAGTTTGGAACCCACAAGCCCTTTCTTTTTATATTGATGATAAACTTCACCATGTAGTTGGAAATGCTTGCTCATTACCATATAACTGGAATTTTAACATCATTTTAAATATTGCAATGGGCGGTGATATGGGTGGTGAAGTTGATCCAAATTTCGATTCTGACACGATGGAAGTTGATTATGTCAGAGTATATCAGTAATAATTATCTTTTACATTATTAAACAATCGTAAATTAAATAGTTTAATTTTATTTTATGATTTTTAGAATTTTACTTATATGTTCTTTATTTTTTATTTCATGTTCTGATAAAAAATCCTCGACGAGTGAAACTAATAAGTTTAAGGTTTCAAATTTAAATGGATATGTAAATGATGAGTTTTTTAAATTAAATAAGTTAGATTCAACCAAACTTGAAGAATTTGATTCTTGGATAAATATAATGAATGTATATTCAAAATTTAACAGTTTTGATTTACAACAAATTGATCATAAATCAATAATTAGTTCAATTAAATCAGACTTAGAAAAAATAACAACTAATAATATTCCTCAACTATTTAACAGACCCGAAATAATTGGAAGATTAAGGGTTTTAAAGACATTTGTATATAAAATTGAGTCCTATAATCTTAACAAAGAAAGTGTCGATATTTATAAATCAGATTTAAATCTGATGTTTTTAAGCTATAATGCTTTAATTTCAAAAATGAATAGTATTGATATTAATTTGATCCCTTAAGTTTATTTAATTGTTTTTCAATCTCCTCATCTTCAATTTTTCTAAAAATTAATTCAGGTTCATTAATTATGTGTTCTGAATTGATTAAAAATTTTGTTTTCGTAATATGATTCCAATTAATTCTTTTAAGATTTAGAATTTTTTCAAGTTTCTTTGAGGTTTTTGGAAGAAACGGTTCACTCAATACTGTTAACATGGCACATGTTTGTAGTGATATAAACATTATTTCACTAACTCTTTCTTTATTTCCTAACTTAATTAGTTTCCAAGGTTCTTTTTCTGCAAGATATTTATTTCCTAGCCTTGCTAAATCTAAAAATGTATTAATACCTTCTCTAAACTTGTAATTATCTAAGGATTTTGAAATTTTTTCTGGATAACTAAATATTTCATCTAATATCTTAAAATCCTCGCAATTTTCATCTATTTGTTTGGGAACAATACCTTGGTAGTATTTATGAGTCAAAACTAAAACCCGATTGATAAAATTACCTAAAATTGCTACTAATTCATTATTGTTTCTTGCTTGAAAATCCTTCCACGTGAAGTCATTATCTTTTGATTCTGGAGCATTTACAGTTAGCACATATCTTAAACTATCCTCCAATTCAGGAAAATCAATTAAATATTCATGTAACCATATAGCCCAGTTTTTTGAAGTTGAAATTTTTTCACCTTCTAAGTTTAAAAATTCATTTGCAGGAACATTTTCAGGTAAAATATAATTGCCTTTTGCTTTAAGAATAATTGGAAAAATTATTGAATGAAAGACTATATTATCTTTACCTATAAAATGGATTAATTTTGTTTTTGGATCTTTCCAATATGGTTCCCAATTCTTTCCGTTTTTTTGTGCCCATTCTTTTGTAGATGATATGTATCCAATGGGAGCATCAAACCATACATACAAAACTTTTCCATTACCATCTTTATGCGGAACTGGAATTCCCCAATCCAAGTCTCTTGTAATTGCTCTTGATTCAAGTCCTCCATCAATCCATGATTTAACTTGACCATAAACATTTACTTTCCATTTATTTTTTTTGTCTTTTATGATCCATTCTTTTAAAAAATTTTCATAATCACCAAGTGGAAGATACCAATGAGTTGTCTTTTTCATTAAAGGTTTTTCTCCACTCAATTTTGATTTAGGATTAATTAAATCTGTTGGATTTAATGAAGAGCCGCAGTTTTCACATTGATCTCCATATGCATGTTCATAACCACAGTTTGGACAAGTCCCTTCAACAAATCTATCAGCTAGAAATTGATTTTCTTTAGGATCAAAAAGTTGTTTTGAGGTTTTTATTTCAAATAAATTCTTTTTTTCAAGATCAACAAAAAATTTAGAAGCAGTTTCATGATGAATTTTATTTGATGTTCTTGAATAATTATCAAATGAAATTCCAAACGATTTAAATGAATTCTTTATGATTACATGGTATTTATCAATTATTTCTTTGGGACTTTTTTTTTCAGCTTTAGCCTTAATTGATATAGCTACCCCATGCTCATCACTTCCACAAACATAAACAACATCATTTCCAGTAATTCTCTTAAATCTAGCATAAATATCAGCTGGTATATATGCACCTGCAAGATGACCAATGTGAAGAGGACCATTAGTGTATGGAAGGGCAGAAGTTATCGTATACCTTTGGTTACTTACCATGAGATTTCAAAAATATGGATTTTAATTATGAAGTATATAGAATTTTATGATTAACTAAATCTAAAATATGTTAATTTTACAATGATTTGTGAAATTTAAAACAATATAGTTGAAAACCATATCTCAAGCCGTTACACATTATATTAAATCAAAACCCTTTTTAAGTTCAGCTTTATCAGATGGAATTATTAATCTTACATCGCTATCTAGGCAAATCAAACCTGAAATTGAAGAGATATTAAGAAAGGAAATTAATCATGGAGCAATAGTAATGGCACTCAATAGATTATCTATTAATCTAGAGTTTCAGCATACACATAAAATTATAAAAGTTTTAAAAAAAATAGGTGATATCACAGTACGATCAAACCTAGTAGATTATAATTTTAAAGTTTCAGATACAATATTGGCAAATCAATCATCTTTATTGAAAGAACTCGATATCAGTAAAAATAATTTTTATACTAGTTCCAGAGGAGTAGATGAATGTAATATTGTTGTAAGCAGTAATCTTTCAAAGCTTTTGGAAGAAAAGTTTTCTAACGAATTTTGTCTTAATAAAACAGAAAATTTATGTTCAATTTCATTTAAATTACCTGAAGAAAATGTTTCTGTTCCAGGAATATATTATTTTGTTTTTCAGAAGCTTTCTTGGGACGGAATCAATGTTTCACAAATCATTTCTACATCAAATGAATTTACAATCCTTGTTAATGAAGAAGAAGTCGATAAAGCATTTTCTATAATAAATCGACTAAAGTCTATTTAAACTATTTAACGCTTTTTCAATAGAATCAATTTTATCTAAAATTACATACAAGTTTTTTAATCCATTTTTTTCAAACTCCTTTATTTTACAACCATTAATCTTACTAATGTTTTGCATAATACGAATAAAAGTTTTTTGTTTAAAAAATTGATTGTTTTGATCACTAATAAAGTAGCAAAGCATTTTCTTGTTTTTAAGAACAATTTTTCGAAATCCTAA
>NTKN01000019.1 GCA_002457715.1 Cryomorphaceae bacterium MED-G14 | reverse complement strand
TGGTTCAATAATATTAAATATAAAATCAATAAATTCATGGCCATATACAACGTAAAAATGAGAAAAATTTAGAAATCTTTCTTGTGGAGTACCATTAACGAATATCTTTTCAAAAATTTTATCTATAGATTTCAATTTTTGTGAGTTTTTTAATTTGAAAGCCTTAATAACTTTCTTTTCTAAAGAATTAAAATCTTTTTCATGTCTTGTTTTTAAAGCTTCCAAAACTGAAGCTAATGAATTATCTATTGAGGAAAGTTCTTTTTTTAATTGATGAATATTATTAGAATAACTATGTAATATATTTTTTAAGCTAAAATTATATTCATCGCTTGATTTAAGAAACTTTCTAACAAGTTGATCCTTTTTTAAAAAAAAGTCTTGAATTTTTAAATTCAAATTATCTATTTTCTCAAAATCTCTTTTATTAATTAATAACAACGATTTTCTTACAACAAGAATTGGAAAGGGCAATGAGTAAAATTTGAATAGATCATTTAATTGAAGCCAATATGATATTTCGGAACCACCTCCAACATATGCTAAATTCGGAAGTATAGATTCTTGATACAATGGTCTCAAAATAACGTTTGGTGAGATACTGTTAGGATTGGATTCAATATGATTAATAAATTCATCCTTTTTAAAAGTTATGTTTTTTCCTATTAAAACATACTTACCTTCTTTAAATTCAATTCTATACCTTTTTGATTTTGATAAATAAAATAAATTTAAAACTCTAGGATTAACCTGAATTTTAACTTTTTTATCATAAGAATTTTTAATTTTTTTAATTGTATTATTTACAATATTATATGTAGAGAAATTTTTTAACTCATCTAATGCTATTTCTTTAAAACTTAGCTTTAGTCTGTGATCATCTGGATCGAGAACTAAAATATTATAATCCTTAAATAATTCATAAACTAATGATCTTGTTGCATCAGAGAAATTTTTTTCTTTTTTATATGATTTATTAAAAAGATCCAACAAAGCTTTTTCATTGGGTTTACCTTTAAATAAAATTTTTAATTCATTATAAATTGAAGACATTTGCAAAGTTTTAATTTTTCCTGTGCAAAAGTTTTTATAGTTGTAATCATATGAAAATGTTTTTTCATATAGATTAAAACTTTTTATTTCTTCAAAATCATGATCCTCTGATGCCATCCAAAAAATAGGAATAAAATTATATTTACTGTAATTATCTTTTAGTTCATCACAAATCTTTATTACTTGAATTATCTTATAAATAAAAAATAATGGCCCAGTGAAAAGGGAAAGTTGATGGCCAGTAGTTACTGTATAGCTATTCTTTTTAAGTAATAAATCAATCTCATTATATGCATTAATATGCTGAAAATTTTTATTTTGATCTTTAAGAACTTCTACCAAAATTTTTCTTTTTTCATCAGAAAAATTACGTTTATCAAAAATTTGATTCTTAAAATTTTCAATTTTAAAAGATCTTCCATAGAATTTTTTAAGTTTTTTGTCTTGGACATAATCATAGGTGATATCTGGTAGATGACCAGAAGTATTCATTTCAACTGAGATATTTCTTTTCATACAATTTCAGCAATTAAATCATATTCTGTTGAATCATTGACTTTTACATCGTAAAATTCACCTATCCTTAAGTGTCCATATTGAGATTTTATCAAAACATTGTTATCAACATCAGGTGAGTCAAACTCAGTTCTACCAATATAATATCCATCTTCGAATCTGTCAATAATACACTTAATTATTTTACCTATCTTTTCTTTATTAAGGCTACTTGAAATTTCTGATTGGATTTTCATAATAGTATTTTGCCTTAACTTTTTATCTTCATCTGAAACATCATCGTCAAGACTGTAAGCATGTGTATTTTCTTCGTGACTATAAGTGAAACAACCTAATCTGTCAAATTTGGTTTGCTTTACCCATTCACATAACTCCTCAAAATCATCTATTCTTTCTCCTGGATATCCAACAATCAAAGTTGTTCTGAGGGCAATACCTGGAATTTTTTTTCTAATTTTTGTTATCAAATTATTTATTTTATTTTTTCCAGCTCCTCTACGCATCGATTTTAAAATATTGTCTGAAATATGTTGTAGAGGAATATCTAAATAATTACAAATTTTTTTCTCATTTTTTATAACATCAATAATTTCATCAGGGAAACCTGAAGGATAGGCATAATGCAATCTAATCCACTCAATACCTTCAACTCTACACAATTTTTTAAGCAGCTTAGAAAGAGTTCTTTCTTTGTAAATATCAATTCCGTAATAAGTTAATTCCTGAGCAATTAGGATCAACTCTTTAATACCTTGCGACGCCATTTGTTTTGCTTCTTGTATAATTTCATCTATTGGTCTAGACATATGTTTCCCTCTCATTAATGGAATTGCACAAAATGAACATTTTCTATTACATCCCTCTGAAATTTTTAAATATGCATAATTTTTTGGGGTTGAAAGAAATCTTTCACCTAGTAATTCTTTTTTATAGTCAGCCCTTAAATATTTTAATAAGTGAGGTAAGTCTGAAGTTCCAAAAAAATGATCTACATCGGGAATTTCTTTTATTAAGTCATCTTTATACCTTTCACTTAAACATCCAGTTACATACAAACGATCAATCTTACCTTTCTTTTTTAATTCAGAATAGTGTAAGATAGTATCAATAGACTCTTGTTTTGCATTATCAATAAAACCACAGGTATTAATAACAATTATATTTCCATCTTCTTCATGAACAACATTTTTATTATTTGCCTTTAGTTGAGAAATAAGTATTTCAGAATCATATAAATTTTTTGAACAACCTAATGTAACTACATTGATTTTATTTTTTTTTGAAGATCTTGCTCTCATAAAATTTTATTTTGAAAGAAGGATTCAACAAAATCTTTCTTATCAAATAATTCTAAATCTTCAATTGATTCGCCAGTTCCAATAAATTTTATTGGAATACTTAATTGATCTGAAATTCCAATTACCACTCCACCTTTTGCTGTACCATCTAATTTTGTGACCATCATAGACGTTACTTTAGTAGCTTCGGAGAATTGTTTTGCTTGTTCATAAGCGTTTTGACCAGTAGAACCATCTAAAACTAATAAAATTTCATGAGGCGCATTAATATTAAGTTTTTGTAAAACTCGACTAATCTTAGACAACTCATTCATCAGATTAATCTTATTATGTAATCTACCTGCAGTATCTATTATTACAACATCTTTATTTTTTTTAATTGCAGAATTCAATGTGTCATAAGAAACTGAGGCTGGATCACTACCCATTTGTTGTTTTACTATCTCAACGCCAGCACGAGTTGCCCATTCTTCCAATTGCTCTATAGCTGCAGCTCTAAAAGTATCAGATGCTCCAATTATTACAGACAAGCCCTGGGATTTGAAAAAAGCAGCAAGTTTTCCAATAGATGTTGTTTTTCCTACACCATTAACACCAACAACTAAAATTACATATGGTTTATCATCAATATCAAAATCATCATTTTTTTCATCAAAAATGATATTTCCAATTTCTTCTTTTAAAATTAAATCTAACTCTTGAGGATTAGTGTATTTCTCCTTTGCAACTCTAGATTCAATGGCATCAATTATTTTTATTGTAGTTTTTACTCCAACGTCTGAAGTAATAAGGATTTCTTCTAATTCATCTAAAACTTCTATATCAACCTTTGTTTTACCGACTACAGCTTTTTTAATTTTATCAAAAAAAGAATTACTTGTTTTTTCTAAGCTTTTATCTAAACTTTTTTTATTGGTTTTTTTTAATAACCTCTTAAAAAAACCTTCCTTTTCTTCAAGTTCCGGCTCTGGTTCTAGCTCAAGTTCTGGCTCTGGCTCAGGTTCTGGTTCTGGCTCAGGTTCCAGCTCTGGTTCTGGTTCTGGTTTTGATTTAGTTTGTTTTACTTCTTGCTTTATTGAATCTTTTTGTATGCTTTCTTCATCTTTTTCATCTTTTAAATCATCTATCTCATTTTTATTTAAGTCTTTATCTGGTTTCTTTCCAGAAGAAAAGAGCCTTTTAAAAAAATTCATGTACGAAAGTTAGCTATAAAATTTTAAAATAAATGAAATTAAATCTTTTTAGGAATTAAAGATTTACTTTTTCGACAACCAATCATTTACCTGATCTGCAGAGAGAATTGCTTCTGAAAATATATAAGCACCTGTTTTTGGGTTTTTTACCATCTTAATAGCTTTGGTAAGTTTTTTTGAAGAAGTTTGTAATGTAGCAACAGTTTTTTTAGCCATTATTTAATTTCTTTATGTAAAGTATATTTTTTTAATATTGGATTGAATTTTTTTAATTCTAATCTTTCTGGTGAATTCTTCTTGTTCTTAGTTGAAATGTATCTAGACGTGCCTGGCTTACCAGAATCTTTATGCTCCGTACATTCTAAAATAACTTGAACTCTATTTCCTTTTTTAGCCATTATATTAAAGTTTAATACCTTTTAGTTTTGCTTCTTTTAAAACAGCATTTATGCCTTTTTTATTAATTGTCTTTAAAACAGATGTAGAAACTTTAAGTTTAATCCACTTATCCTCTTCAGGAATGTAAAATTTTTTAGAAACGATATTAGCGTTAAACCTTCTTTTTGTTTTATTTATAGCTTTAGAAACATTGTTTCCAAACTGAACTTTTTTACCTGATATTTGACAAATTTTTGACATAATATATTGCCTTTAGGCATGCAAATAAACAACTTTTTTACAGTATTGACAAATTTATTTTATTAGATTTTCTAAAAGAAGTTTATGGGATTTTTCTACAATAACTTCAATTATTTCTTCTCTGGATCCTTTTAAAGACAATTGCTCTGTTATTATCTTTTGAGGCGTTGCAATTGAAATAAATATTTGACCAACATTTGAAAAATCATCATTGGTTGAAGGACCTGCATTACCAGTTGTAGAAATGCAATAATCAGTATTTAATATTTTTTTACCAGATTTTACCATCTCATATGATATTTCCTTGCTGACAGGTGAAAATTTATATATCAAATCTTTGTCAATTTGAAGAATATTTATTTTTGATTCTATCGAATAGGTAACTAGAGAGCCCTTAAAAAATTTTGATGCTCCAGCTTTTTTAATTATTGAATTAGATAATTTCCCGCCTGTTACACTCTCAACAGTCGAAAGTGAAAGGTTGTTAATCAAAAAAAAATCAAAAATCTTATCTAAAATCATTTTATTTTAATTGAAAAAACTTTCTTTTCTTCCAAATAACCATCTAAAACATCACCAATGTTAACTTTTCCAACACCTTCAGGTGTCCCAGTGAATAAAATATCACCGATTTTTAATGTAAAGTAATTAGACACTTCTGAAATCAATTCATCTACTTTCCAAATCATATTAGAGCTATTACTTATTTGTACTATTTCATTATTAACTTTTAAACAAAAGTTAATATTATTAATGTCATGAAAATCACTGATATTTATCCAATCACCAATAAGAGCAGAATTATCAAAAGCCTTAGCTTTTTCCCATGGTTGGCCAGATTGTTTAAGTTTTTTTTGTAAATCTCTAGCTGTAAAATCTATTCCTAAAGATATTTGATTATAGTATTTATTAGAAAACCTAGGGTCAATATGTTTACCAAGTTTACTAAACTTTAAAATTATTTCAACTTCGTAGTGAATTTCTTTAGAGAATTCAGGAATAAAAAAAGGTTGATTTTTTTGTATAATACTTGAGTCAGGTTTTAAGAAAATAACAGGGGATTTAATTCTGTTAGAATTTAATTCTTCAATATGCTTCAAATAATTTTGACCAATACAAATGATTTTCATGATAATTTATTATTAATCTTACTTAATCTTATTTTATTTAACACTTTCTTTGTATATCTTGGAAAGTCTGCATTTAATATCCAACTAAAATATCCTGGATCAGTTTCAATAATTTCATCAACCTCTTTGCCTTTGTGCTTTCCAAATGAGAAAGTTGGTTTTAAGTCAGAATTTAAATGAATAAATCCTGCTAAATCAACAAATTTTTTTTGAGTAGAAAATTCAGATAAAAAATCAACATTATCTTCAAGGTCTTCATACTTATCTAATTGGGCTAATAAAACCTCAAATGTGGCTCTAGTATCCGACATTGATGAATGAGCATTATCATGAATTTTATTACAATAAAATTTATATGCAGCAGACAAAGTTCTTTTCTCTTTTTTATGAAAGATATTTTGCACATCAATCAATTTTATTTTTGATATATCCAAATCCTTTTCAACTCTAAGAAATTCTTCAGCTAACATAGGAACGTCAAATTTATTAGAGTTAAAACCTGCTAAATCACAATCTTTGATAAAAGAAAATATTTCACTAGAGACATCTTTAAATGTTGGTTTATCTTTTACCATCTCATCTGTAATTCCATGAATAGATGATACTATTTTTGGTATTGGAATTGTTGGATTAACTAACCAAGTTTTAGAAATTTCTTCACCATTTTTTTCAATTTTTAGAACAGAAATTTCTACAATTCTATCATTAACAATGCTAATCCCTGTGGTTTCTAAATCAAAAAAACAAATTGGCTTAGTTAAGTTTTTTAAAAAAGACATAAATTATGTGCTAAATTTTCGTTTTAGGATTCCAACCCTCTATAATATCTTTAATTCTTTTTATAAATAATCCACCAGTAGCTCCATTTATTATCCTGTGATCATAACTGTGACATAAAATCATTTTTCTGCGAATTCCAATAAAATCGCCTTTTTCAGTTTCTATGACAGATGGTTTTTTTAAGATTGACCCAATTGCTAAAATTCCAACTTGTGGTTGATTAATTATTGGGATGCCTGCTAAAGTATCAAATACTCCTACATTGGTTATTGTATAAGTTCCATCAACTACATCATCAGGATTTAAATTATTATTTCTTGCTCTTTGAACTAAATCGTTTGTTTTTTTAACAATACCAATAAGACTTAATTGATCTGAATTTTTAAGAACAGGTACAATTAAATTACCGTCAGAGAGAGCTGTTGCAACTCCAATATTTATATCACTCTTTATAAAAACTTTATCATCTTTTAAACTTGAATTAAGAATTGGAAATTCTCTAAGGACTTCAGAGACAATTTTAACAAAAATATGTGTTAGAGTTAATTTATAATTTTCTCTTATTTGGAAATCATTTTTAATACCTTCTCTCCAATCCCAAAGGTTGGTGACATCAATCTCAATAAAAGATTGAACATGTGGGGAAGTTTTTTTACTATCAACCATGTGTTCTGCAAGAATTTTTTCCATTCTTGTTAAATCTCTTATTGTTGATTGATTATCAGAATAATTTTTATCAATCTCTAATTTATCTGAAATTGAGTCGCTTGATTCAATATATTTTAGTATGTCTTTTTTAGTAATTCTACCATCTTTTCCTGAAGAACTAATTTTTAGTAATTCTTTTTCACTAATATTTTCTCTTTCAGCTATACTTCTAACCAATGGCGATATGTAGATATCATTTTCAATTTTCGAAGGTTTTAAAACTTCATTCGTCTCAATTTTCTCATCATTTTTATCATCCAATACCAAATCTATATTAGGAATCTCTTCAATAATATCAATTGTTTTTGCAGAACTGGACTCGTTGCTAAGCTCAATAATGCAAATAGTCTCTCCTACCTTTACTACATCATTTACTTTAAAACATAATTCAATAATTTTACCATCAACATCACTTGGAACTTCGGAATCAACTTTGTCAGTTGCAATCTCAACAATAAAATCATCAATTTTTACATCATCCCCAACATTTTTAAGCCAATTAACAATAGTAGCTTCCTCAACACTTTCTCCCATTTTGGGTAATGTAAGCTCATATTTATTAGTTTTAGACATATCGCAAAAATATCAAATAATAGGATAAAAAGTTAATTATTCTTTAGTTGATTGTTCATAAGGAACTCTTTTTAAAATACTTCTTCCTAGAGTAATTTCATCAGTATATTCAAGATTATCACCAACAGAAACACCTCTGGCTATAGATGAAAATTTAATACTATCATTACCTATCTTTTTATAAATATAGAAACTAGTAGTATCACCTTCCATTGTAGCACTTAACGCAAATATCAATTCTCTTATTTTATTGTTATTAATTCTATTAATTAATTCTTGTATTGTAAGTTGACTTGGACCAACTCCTTCAATTGGTGATATTTTTCCATTTAATACATGATACAATCCATTAAACTGGCCAGTATTTTCAATAGCCATTATGTCTCTTATATCCTCCACAACACATATTAATGAATCATCTCTTAAACTACTTTTACAAATATCACATACTTCAGAATCAGATAGGTTATGGCAATTTTTACATGATTTTAAATTTTCATGCAGTGCTTTTACAGAATTTATTAAATCATTTATTTCACTAGAATCTGACTTTATCAAGTGTAGAGCTAATCTTAAAGCAGTACTTTTTCCTATTCCAGGCAATCTTGAAATTTCATACACAGCATTTTCTAAAATTTTTGAGGGAATATTCATTTTACCTTTTAACTATTAGCTAAGATAGTATCATAAATTATTATATTTGAGTTCTTTGCCATAAAGATGTCAGAATCCTTAATTTTTTTTGTAATTGCAGCTTACTTTTTAATTCTTTTTTTTATTTCAAATCTAACTAAGGGCAAAGAAAATAATTCAACATTTTTTACTGGAGATAAAGAGTCACCTTGGTATGTTGTTGCATTTGGAATGATTGGAGCATCACTTTCTGGAATAACATTTATTTCAGTTCCTGGAGATGTAGGAATTTCAAACTTTACATATTTTCAGGTTGTTTTAGGTTATTTATTTGGATATATAATAGTTGCTTTCGTTCTTTTACCTATATATTACAGAAATAATGTCACATCAATTTACGAGTATCTTGGAGACAGATTAGGTTTTGTGTCCCACAAATCGGGAGCTTTATTCTTCTTCATATCTAGAATTCTTGGAGCTGCTTTTAGACTTTATCTTGTAGCCATAGTTTTGCAAACATTCGTATTTGATTCATGGAATATCCCTTTTGAAATCACAGTATGTTTATCTATTTTTTTAATTTGGATTTATACTTTTAGAGGAGGTATTAAAACTGTTGTTTGGACTGATACTTTACAAACATTTTTAATGATTCTTTCAGTTTTCCTTTCGATATATCTAATAAATAAGAACCTTAATTGGTCTTTTACAGATTTTATAGGATCTAAAGAATTTTCAGAATATTCTAAAGTATTTGTTTTTGATAATATTCTTGAAAGAAATCATTTTATTAAGTCATTTGTTGGAGGAATGTTTATCACTATTTGTATGACTGGTCTTGATCAGGATATGATGCAAAAAAATTTAACTTGTAAATCACTAGCTGAAGCAAAAAAAAATATGGTGGTTTTTAGTCTCATATTAGTGTTGGTGACATTAGTTTTTTTAGTTTTAGGTAGTTTGTTATTTATTTATTCAAGTCAAACCGATATTACAACACCTTTTTTAAATGGTAGTGAAAATACAGATCTTTTATTTCCTGAAATAGCATTAAACTCTGATTTAGGCCTAACAATGGGAATAGTATTTCTCTTGGGATTAATTGCAGCTGCATACAGTAGTGCTGACAGTGCTTTAACCTCTTTAACAACATCTTTTTGTGTAGATTTTCTTGACATTTCTAAAAAAGATAATAAAACACAAAAAAATATTAGAATAAAAACGCACATTGCTATGAGTTTAATTTTAGCAATAGTAATTATACTTTATAAAAACCTACTAAATACCAATGTTATTGATGGTCTTTTAACCGTAGCAGGATATACATACGGGCCATTATTAGGGCTTTTTGCATTTGGAATTTTTACTAAATATAAAATCAATGATAAATTAAGTTTAGCTGTATGTATAATTTCAGTGATTATTGTAATGTTTATTGGAAGAATACCATCTGAATATATAGGTGGTTATGTTATTGGTTATGAATTATTACCTCTTAATGGCTTAATAACATTTATAGGTCTATTTTTAATTAGAAAATCACCATCTAATTAAAGCACTTCCCCAAGTAAATCCACTGCCAAAGGCTGCTAAAACAATTATATCATTTTTCTGAATTAAATTGGCTCTGTGTGCTTCAGCTAGGGCTATTGGTATTGAAGCTGCAGTAGTATTACCATACTTAGAAATATTATTAAACACTTGGTTATCTTTTAGTTTAAATTTTTTCTGGATAAACTGGGCAATTCTTAAATTTGCTTGGTGAGGTATTAATAATTTAATATCATCTTTTTTTAAATTATTCTTTTCTAAAGCTTCATTAATTACTTCTGAAAATCTGACAACTGCATTTTTAAAAACAAACTGACCATTCATGTATGGTAAATAACTTTCTTCATTTGGATCATTATCTTTTAATAT
The DNA here is from genome assembly GCA_002457715.1 of Cryomorphaceae bacterium MED-G14. Lineage (GTDB taxonomy): Bacteria > Bacteroidota > Bacteroidia > Flavobacteriales > Flavobacteriaceae > Eutrophosalina. The sequence continues at coordinate 14,167 of NTKN01000019.1, read as the reverse complement.
ATCAGACACCCATCTAGTTCCAAGACCAGGTGAGATTACTGATAATTCTTTAGCATGTTCTCCTTGAGAATGTAAATGAGTTGAAAGTATTCCTTTTGAATTATCTTCCTCTCTTGAAACCACTACCGCTCCAGCCCCATCACCAAAAATTACGGAAACACTTCTTCCTCTTTTAGTTTTATCAAGTCCAGGACTGTGGGTTTCTGAACCAATGACTAAAATATTTTTGTACATTCCTGTTTTTACAAATTGATCAGCCGTTGAAAGAGCATAAATAAATCCAGAGCATTGATTTCTTACATCTAAAGCGCCAACTGTATTCATATTCATCATGTCTTGTACCATTACACCAGCACCTGGAAAATAATAATCCGGACTTAAAGTTGCAAAAATTATAAAATCAATATCATCTTTTGTTAAATTGGCATCACTAATTGCAATCTTTGCAGCTTTAGCACCCATAACTGATGTTGTGTCTTCAGATGTCCGGTCAATCCATCTTCTCTCTTTTATTCCAGTTCGTTCTCTAATCCACTCATCACTTGTATCCATGATTTTTGATAAGTCATCATTGGTAACTATATTTACTGGTAAGTAAAAGCCGAGTCCAGAAATTTTAGAATTATACATAAATTCACTTTATTGCAATATAACAAAAATGTCATTTTGTCATTAGTTTTTGTTTGGTATATGATTTGAAAGAATCATGATATGAACAAGCAAGACAATGGAAATATCCAGTTAAATTCTTTAAGAAATGAATTTAACTCAAGAGTAAAATCTACATTATATTTAGGGAACTCTAAAAGAGTAAAGTTTAATGATTTTAGAAGATATAGAACAATTTAAAAAATAAACCATGAGTAAAGGAAAAATAAATGTTTCAGTCGAAAATATATTCCCACTAATAAAAAAGTTTTTATATAGTGATCAAGAAATTTTTTTAAGAGAACTAATTTCAAATGCAACAGATGCATCAACAAAACTTAAACACTTATCAAATATTGGAGAAGCTAAAATTAATATTGAAAATCCTATTATTGAGGTTAAAGTTGATAAAAAAAATAAAAAACTACACATAATTGATCAAGGTGTCGGAATGACACAAGATGAAGTTAAAAAATACATAAATGAAGTTGCCTTTTCTGGTGCTGAAGAGTTTCTTGAAAAATATAAAGACTCTGCTAAAGACAGTGGTATAATTGGTCATTTCGGTTTAGGGTTTTACTCTGCATTTATGGTTTCTGATAAAGTAGAAATTATAACTAAATCATATAAAGATGAATCTGCTGTTCACTGGTCATGTGACGGATCTCCAGAATTCACTCTTAAAAAGCATGATAAAAAAGAAAGAGGTACTGAAATAATTTTAAGTATTTCAAAAGATTCTAAAGACTATCTAGAAGAAAGTAAAATCAGAGATCTTTTGAGAAAATATAATAGATTCATGCCAGTTCCAATAAAATTTGGAACAAAAGAAATTGTAAAAGATACTGGCAGTGAGAAAGTAAACAAAGAAGAAAAAGAAATTGTAGATGATATCATCAATATCACTGAACCTGCTTGGACAAAACAACCAAAAGATTTAGATGAGCAGAGTTATAAAGATTTTTATAAAGAGCTTTACCCTATGAATTTTGAAGATCCATTATTCAATATTCATTTAAATGTTGACTATCCCTTTAACTTAACTGGTATTCTTTATTTTCCTAAAATATCAAATGATATTAATATTCAAAAAGATAAAATACAATTATATCAAAATCAGGTATTTGTAACTGATAATGTAGAAGGAATAGTCCCTGAATTTTTAACATTACTTAGAGGCGTTATTGACTCACCCGATATTCCTCTAAATGTATCAAGAAGTTATTTACAGGTTGATTCTGCAGTTAAAAAAATAACAAACTACATAACAAGAAAAGTAGCCGATAAGCTCAATTCTATATTCAAGAAAGAAAGAGATAAGTTTCAGGAAAAATGGAATGATATAAAAGTAATTATTGAATATGGAATGTTAAGCGAAGAAAAATTTTACGAAAAAGCAAAAAGCTTCTCTCTTTATCCATCAACTGACGATGAATATTTCACATTTGACGAATTAATTAATGAGATTAAAGAAAATCAAACTGACAAAGAAGATAAAACCATAATATTGTATGCTACTGATTTAAAGGAACAAGATTCATATATAAAACTAGCTAAAGGTAAAGGCTATAAAATTTTATTACTGGACTCACCAATAATTAGTCATCTTATTCAAAAATTAGAGTCAAATGAAAAAAATATTTCATTTTCAAGAGTTGATTCTGACACCCTTGAAAATCTTATAAAAAAAGATGAAAAAAGTATTTCAAAGCTTGACGATAAACAAAAAGATAAACTAAAAGGTTATCTAGAAGAAATAATTCCTAAAGAAAAATTCACCTTACAATTAGAGGCTTTAGATAGTGATACAATTCCATTTATGATTACACAACCAGAATTTATGAGAAGGATGAAAGATATGCAAGCAACTGGTGGTGGAGGTATGTTTGGAAATATGCCTGAAATTTACAATGTTGTTGTTAACACAAATAGTAATCTGATTTCAAATATTTTAAATATTAAAACTAAAAATAAAAGAGAGCGTTTAATAAAACAGTCTATGGATTTGGCTAAACTTTCACAGAACCTTTTAAAAGGTGAAGATTTAACAGATTTTATTAAACGTAGTTTTAATTTAATAAAGTAGTTTTTTTCATAGTTTTGTCAACAATGAAAATCAAATACTTAATATTTGTGCTTATTTTAGCATCCTGTTCAAATAGCAATAGACTTACATTAGATGTAGAAATAAAGGATCTAAAAAAAGGCAAACTTGTTCTAACTAAACTTAATGATAGTATATTTCAACCTATTGATTCATTTAATGTTAATGGGGAAAAAAATATAGTATTCAAAAATGAGTTTGATGAACCACAATTTCTTTTTTTAAATCTATTTACAAATGAGTCACTCGAACCATTATCATTATCATTTTTTGCCGAAAAAGGTCAAATAAAATTAGTTACCTCTCTTGAAAAATACGGATATGAATTAAAAGTTACAGGATCAAAAAATGACTCTATCTATAGAAATTATTTGAAATTGAATAAAAAATTTAATGACGAAAAAGTTGATTTAATCAAAGAATCTTTTGAAAAAAGAAAAAGTCAAGAAAATGACAGTGTAGTAATCATTGATGATTTACTGCTAAAACTCAATAAAAGACAATTTTTACACAATGCTAACTATGTAATCAGACACAAAAACTATGAGATTTCACCTTACTTAGCGATAACTGATTTAAAAAACTCAAAAAAAATTCTTGATACAGTTTACAAATCTCTAAGTGCTAAAGTATTGAAATCTAAATATTCCTTGATTTTAAAATCATTATTATAAGACTACCCTGAATACTCCACATAATTTCTGTGCGTTTCGTATAAAACAACTGTTAGCTTACCGTCAATTTTTATTGCATCATTTAGCCTATTCCATATGTACACTGCTAAATTTTCTGTTGATGGTATTTTATCATGAAAATAATCAATATCAAGGTTAATATTTTTATGATCAAGTTCATCCTCAACCTCTCGCTTAATTATCTTTTTAAGATCACTTAAGTCCATAACCATTCCAGTTTCTTCATTGACTTCTCCATAAAGTTTTACAATTAATTCATAGTTATGTCCGTGATAATTTTCATAACTACATTTACCAAAAACTTCAAGATTCTTTTCTTTTGACCAAGATTTATTATACAGCTTGTGGGCTGCATTAAAATGACTTCTTCTACATATTGTGATTTTCATAAGATTCAAAAAATTTAAAATAATTAGTAAACATAATTTTTAACCAAGCAGTATATCTGTTAGGGTTTTTTTCAATATCATTTTTTAAATCCACTATTTTTATCCACTTAAATTCAGATGCTTCTTCAGGATTTAAAATTGGATCTGATGAGTAATTACCAAAAAAAACATGATCGTATTCATATTCAGTAAGACCATTTTGAAAGGATTCTTTATAAATAAAAGAAAATATCTCTTCAAGTTTTGTTTTAATTCCCATCTCTTCTACTAGTCTAATTTCAGCGCATTCAAGTGTTGATAAACCATCATACGGGTGACTACAGCAAGTATTGGTCCATAATGAACCAGAATGATATTTATTTTCTGCTCTTTTTTGAAGTAAAATTTCTTTTTTATCGTTAAAAATAAAGATTGAAAAAGCTCTGTGTAAAAGACTTTTCATGTGAGCTTGAATTTTTTCTTCATTTCCAATTTTATTATTTTCTTTATCAACTAAAATTACCTTGTTTGTCATCGTTAACAAATTTAATTTAATTAACAATCCTACATAGAAATAAGATACTATTTTTACTTCTCTTTTATGAATTTAAATAAAAATATAAATCTTAGAAGAACTTTTGGAATAATTTCACATCCAGATGCTGGTAAAACTACCTTAACTGAAAAACTATTATTGTATGGCGGAGCAATAAATGAAGCAGGTGCTGTTAAATCAAATAAAATTAAAAAAACTGCCACAAGTGACTTCATGGAAATTGAAAAACAAAGAGGAATTTCAGTTTCAACATCAGTACTGTCATTTAATTATTTAGATAAAAAAATTAATATTCTTGATACACCTGGACACAAAGATTTTGCTGAGGATACATATAGAACTTTGACCGCTGTCGATAGTGTTATCGTTGTAATTGATGTAGCTAAAGGGGTTGAAGAGCAAACTGAAAAACTTGTAAAAGTTTGTAAAATGAGAAAGATTCCAATAATGATTTTTGTAAATAAATGTGATAGGGAAGGAAAAGATGCATTTGATTTAATGGATGAATTAGAAAAAAAACTTGGGTTTAATATATCACCTATATCATTTCCAATCGGAATTGGTTACGATTATACTGGAATAATAGATTTAGTTAAATCTGAAGTTCAATTTAAAGATGATGATAAATCTAAATATAAATACAAATCCATAATTAATGATTCTTCAAAAATTGATGACAGTATTAATAAATCATTAAAAGAAGACTTAGAACTTATTGAAGGTATATATCCAAAATTTGAATATAATAAATATCTAAACTGTGAAATTCAACCTGTTTTTTTTGGTTCAGCTTTGCATAATTCTGGTGTTAATTTAATGTTAGAATATTTTACAAAATATGCTCCACCCCCTGGAAAAAAAGAATCTAAAAATAGAATAGTACATCCTAGTGAAGAAAAATTTACTGGTTTCATATTTAAAATTCACGCAAATATGGATCCTAAACATAGAGATAGATTATCTTTTATTAAAATTGTTTCGGGTGAGTTTAAAAGAAACAGTATGTATTACCATGTAAGAGGGAAAAAGAAAATAAGATTTAGTAGTCCAAATTCTTTTTTTGCAGATAAAAAAGAAATTGTTGAAAAATCATATCCAGGAGATATTATTGGGGTTCATGATACAGGTAATTTTAAAATTGGCGATTCATTCTCTGAGGGTGAGGAAATAGAGTTTATAGGAATTCCAAGCTTTTCACCTGAGCATTTTAAATATATTATCAATAATGATCCATTAAAAACTAAACAATTATCTAAAGGAATAAAACAATTAATAGATGAAGGTGTTGCTCAATTATTTACATTAAAATTGAATGGAAGGAAAATTATTGGAACAGTAGGTATGTTACAATTTGATGTTATTAAATACAGATTAGAACATGAATATGGTGCTAAGTGTAGTTATGAAAACGTGAATATTAAAAAAGCATGCTGGATTGATACCAGTAATTCTAATAATGAACAACTAAAAAGTTTAATTAATTACAAAAGTAAATTTATTGCAAAAGACAAGGACAATAAGATCGTTTTTTTAGCTGATAGCGAATTTACATTAATTAATACCAAGCATAAGTATGAAGGAGTAATTTTTCACGAAAAATCTGAATTCTAAAATTAATTAAGCTTCAGCTTTTGGCCCAAAATTTAACGGAATTATATCTTTTTTAAAATCTTTAACAGGTCCATTTACAGATTCATATTTTACTAAATTATCATTCAAAGCTTTAATAAACTTTTTAGTATGCTCAGGACTAAGTATAATTCTAGATCGAACCTTAGCTTTTGGATTTCCTGGCATAACATTTATAAAATCAAGAACAAATTCAGTCGGAGAGTGATTTACTATAACTAAGTTAGAGTATATACCCTGTGAGGTAGAATCGTCTAGTTCTATATTAATATTATGACTATCTTTTTCTTTCTTAATCATCAGTTCCAAACCTAATTCTCTTACTTTCAAGTAGTTCTTCATATTCATCAACATATCCAACGATTACATCATCAAATTCTCTATTACCAGTTCCTGCTGGAATCTTATGACCAACAATAACATTTTCCTTTAAACCATCAAGATTATCAACTTTACCATTTACAGCAGCTTCATTTAAAACTTTAGTAGTCTCTTGGAATGAAGCAGCTGAGATAAAGGATTTAGTTTGAAGGGATGCTCTTGTAATACCCTGCAAAATTGGGAAACCAGTAGCATTAACCGCTTCTCTAGCTACGATTAGTTTTTTGTCTTCTCTTTTTAATAATGAGTTTTCATCTCTTAGTTCTCTGGCAGATATGATCTGACCAACCTTTAAATTTTGCGAGTCACCCGATTCTTCAATTATTTTCTTACCATATAAATTATCATTCTCCTTTAAAAATTCATTTTTGTGAACAATTTGGTTTTCTAGAAATGTAGTATCTCCAGAATCTTGTATCTGCACTTTTTGCATCATTTGTCTAATCAGAACTTCAAAGTGTTTATCATTAATTTTAACTCCTTGTAATCTGTAAACTTCCTGTACTTCATTAACAAGGTACTGTTGTACAGCCGATGGACCCTTAATGTTAAGAATATCATTTGGTGTAATTGCCCCATCAGAAAGTGACATACCAGCTTTTACAAAATCATTTTCTTGGACAAGAATTTGATTTGATAACTTGACAAGATATTTTTTGATTTCACCAGTTTTGGACTCAACAATAATTTCTCTATTCCCTCTTTTAATTTTACCGAATGAAATTACACCATCAATTTCACTAACAACTGCAGGGTTTGATGGATTTCGAGCTTCAAATAGCTCAGTAACTCTTGGAAGACCACCAGTAATATCACCAGACTTAGCTGATTTTCTAGGAATTTTAACAAGTATTTTGCCTTGTTCAACTTTTTCTCCATCATCAACAATTAGATGAGCGCCAACTGGAAGATTATAAGTTCTTATATTTTTTCCTTTTTTATCATTAATTAATAAGGTTGGAATCAATTTTTTATTTCTTGACTCAGATATAACTTTTTCTTTAAAACCTGTCTGCTCATCAATTTCTACCTGATAAGTAATACCTTTATCTATATTTTCATACTCAACTTTTCCTCCAAATTCTGAAATAATTACCCCATTATATGGATCCCAAGAACAAATCAAATCATCCTTTTTAATTTTAGTACCATTTTTGACATGGATAGATGAACCATATGGTATAACATTAGAACTAAGAATGATACCAGTTTTTGGATCTAGAACTTTTATTTCACAAGTCCTAGATAAAACTAAATTTACATCATTGCCTTCATTATCCTTTGAAACAACAGTTTTTAAATCTTCGATCTCAGTAACACCATTGAATTTAGAGATAAGTTTATTTTCTTCAGAAATATTCCCTGCGATACCACCTACATGGAATGTTCTAAGAGTTAATTGTGTGCCTGGCTCTCCTATTGATTGAGCAGCAGTAACACCAACAGCTTCACCAATTTGAACCATCTTACCAGTAGCCAAATTTCTTCCATAGCACTTTGAACAAATACCTCTATCAGCCTCGCATGTTAAAGGAGATCTAACCTCAACTGAATCAATTGGAAGAGATTCAATTATTTTAACAATATTTTCGTCAATTTCCTCACCAGCATTTACTATTAATTTATCTTCATTTAGTTGGTTATAAATATTATGTAATGAAACTCTACCTAATATTCTTTCACCAAGTGTTTCCACAATTTCTTCATTCTTTTTTAAAGCTTCAACAGTTATTCCTCTTAAAGTATTGCAATCGTCAATATTGACTATCACATCCTGAGCAACATCAACCAACCTTCGAGTCAAATAACCTGCATCTGCTGTTTTAAGGGCTGTATCAGCTAACCCTTTTCTTGCACCGTGAGTTGAGATAAAATATTCAAGAATTGAAAGACCTTCTTTAAAATTTGATAAAATTGGATTTTCAATAATTTCACCTCCACCGGAGCTAGCTTTTTTGGGTTTAGCCATCAATCCTCTCATACCTGTTAATTGTCTAATTTGCTCTTTGGATCCTCTGGCACCTGAATCTAACATCATGTAGACTGAATTAAATCCTTGTTGATCTTCTCTAATTCTTTTCATAGCCAATTCAGTTAATGCAGCATTAGATGATGTCCACACATCAATCACCTGATTATATCTTTCATTATTAGTTATAAGACCCATATTATAATTTGAAATAATTGAATCAACTTCATTATTAGCAGTATCAATCATATCAATTTTTTCACTTGGAATAATAATATCACCTAGACTAAAAGATAACCCACCCTTGAATGCAAAAGTGAATCCCATATCTTTTATTTTATCAAGAAAATCGGCAGTTTCAGGAATACTAGTTAGTTTCAATATATTGCCAATTATTCCACGAAGTGATTTTTTATTTAGCACTTGATTTATAAATCCAACTTTTTCAGGAACAACTTCATTAAATAAAACTCTTCCAACAGTGGTTTCTATAATTTTGGTTTGAATCTGGTTACTCTCATTTAAATCATTAACTCTAACTTTAATTGATGCATTTAAATCGACTTTATTCTCATTGTACGCAATATTAACTTCATCACTTGAATAAAAAGTTAAACCTTCACCTTTAACTTTACTTGATTTAGTTGATTTTTTTTCTTTTGTCATATAATACAGACCTAATACCATATCTTGAGAAGGAACAGTAATTGGAGAACCGTTTGCGGGATTTAAAATGTTGTGCGAAGCTAACATCAATAATTGAGACTCTAAAATTGCTTCAGGACCAAGTGGGAGATGAACTGCCATTTGATCACCATCAAAATCAGCATTAAATGCTGTACATACTAATGGGTGAACTTGTATGGCTTTACCTTCAATTAAAATTGGCTGAAAGGCTTGAATTCCTAGCCTGTGCAGGGTTGGAGCTCTATTTAACAGAACTGGGTGCCCTTTTAAAACATTTTCTAAAATATCCCAAACCAATGGTTCTCTTTTATCAATAATTTTTTTTGCAGATTTAACTGTTTTAACTATTCCTCTTTCGATGAGTTTTTTAACTATAAAAGGCTTATATAATTCAGCTGCCATATCCTTAGGAATACCACATTCATAAAGTTTAAGTGTTGGACCACCAACAATAACTGATCTAGCTGAATAGTCAACCCTCTTTCCTAATAAGTTTTGTCTGAACCTTCCTTGTTTACCCTTGAGAGAATCTGATAAAGACTTTAGAGGTCTATTTGCTTCTGTTTTAACAGCAGAAGATTTTTTAGTGTTATCAAATAATGAGTCAACTGACTCCTGAAGCATTCTCTTTTCGTTTCTCAAAATAACCTCGGGTGCTTTTATCTCAACAAGTCGTTTTAATCTATTATTTCTTATAATAACTCTTCTGTAAAGATCATTAAGATCAGAAGTAGCAAACCTTCCACCATCAAGGGGAACTAATGGTCTTAGTTCAGGTGGAATTACTGGAATAACTTTCAAAATCATCCATTCTGGCTTGTTTTCTTTATTAATATTAGCTTCTCTAAGTGATTCAACTACTTGTAATCTTTTTAATGACTCTGTTTTTCTTTGTTTAGATGTTTCATTATTTGCTTTGTGTCTTAAGTCGTATGATAATTCATCTAAATCAATTCTAGATAACAATTCAATAAGACATTCAGCACCCATTTTAGCAATAAACTTATTTGGATCTGAATCTTCTAGAAATTGATTTTCTTGAGGAAGAGCTTCTACAGTATTTAGGTATTCTTCCTCAGTTAAAAAATCCATTTTATTTAAAGGATTGCCTTCATTGTCGACTGCTAAACCAGGTTGAATAACGACATATCTTTCGTAATAAATAATCATATCCAATTTTTTTGTAGGAAGACCTAACAGGTAACCAATTTTATTGGGTAAGGATTTAAAATACCATATATGAGCTACAGGAACTACTAGATTAATGTGTCCAACTCTATCTCTCCTAACTTTTTTTTCAGTTACTTCAACACCACATCTGTCGCATACAATTCCTTTATACCTGATTCTTTTGTATTTACCACAAGCACACTCATAATCTTTAACAGGACCGAATATTCTCTCACAAAACAGTCCGTCGCGTTCAGGTTTATGAGTTCTATAATTTATTGTCTCAGGTTTTAAAACTTCTCCTCTTGATGAAGATAGTATCGTTTCTGGAGATGCTAAACCAATTGAGATTTTATTGAATTTTTTTGTTTTATTGATTTCCATAAATGAAATTGTATTTTTATTCTTCTAATCTAATATCTAAACCTAGACCCTTCAATTCATGCATTAATACGTTAAAAGATTCTGGTAAACCTGCATCTGGCATTTTTTCACCTTTAACTATTGCTTCGTATGCCTTAGCTCTTCCGATAACATCATCGGATTTTATTGTTAAAATTTCTTGTAAAGTACTTGAAGCACCATAAGCTTCTAGAGCCCAAACCTCCATTTCACCAAACCTCTGACCGCCAAACTGAGCTTTACCACCTAATGGCTGCTGAGTAATTAGTGAATAAGGTCCAATTGATCTAGAATGCATTTTATCATCAACCATGTGACCTAACTTTAACATATAAATAACACCGACAGTCGCTGCTTGATCGAATCTCTCTCCAGTACCACCATCATATAAATAGGTATGACCATATTTTGGCACACCTGCTTTTTCTGTTAGTGAATTTATCTCATCTAAAGTAGCACCATCAAAAATGGGTGTAGAAAACTTTTGACCTAGTTTTTGACCGGCCCATCCAAGAACAGTTTCATAGATTTGTCCAATGTTCATCCTGGATGGTACTCCAAGAGGGTTCAAAACAATATCAACAGGTGTTCCATCTTCAAGGAATGGCATATCTTCTTGTCTAACTATCCTAGCTACAATTCCCTTATTTCCATGACGACCAGCCATTTTATCACCCACTTTAAGTTTTCTTTTTTTAGCAACGTAAATTTTAGCTAATTTCATAATACCTGATGGAAGCTCATCTCCAACTGATATTGTAAACTTTTCACGTCTAAGCATACCTTGTAGGTCATTTTCTTTTATCCTGTAATTATGTAATAATGTAGATGCAAGTTGATTAATTTTTTTATCAACGCTCCAAGCAGTTTCGGTTAGATGAATATAATCATCAACTTCGTTAAGTATCTTTTGTGAATATTTTTTACCCTTAGGTATTACCTCTTCACCGAGATCATTAAAAATACCCTGGCATGTTTTTCCATTTAAAATTGCATACAATTTAGAGACCATTTTATCTTTAAGTTCCCCAAATAATAGATCATATTTAATTTCGAGTTTCTTTAAAAGATCTTTATCATCTGCTCTTCTTTTTTTATCCTTTATTGTTCTGGAGAAAAGTTTTTTATCAATAACAATTCCATTAAGTGAAGGCGGAGCTTTTAATGAAGCATCTTTGACATCACCTGCTTTATCACCAAATATTGCCCTTAATAATTTTTCCTCAGGTGTTGGATCGGATTCTCCCTTAGGTGTAATTTTTCCGATTAATATGTCACCAGATTTAACTTCAGCACCAATTCTAATCATTCCATTTTCATCCAAATCACTTGTCGCTTCTTCACTAACATTAGGAATATCACTTGTTAATTCCTCCATTCCTAATTTTGTGTCTCTCACTTCAAGAGAGTATTCATCAATATGAACTGAAGTAAAATAATCATCTCTTACTACTTTTTCAGAGATAACAATCGCATCTTCAAAATTATATCCTTTCCAAGGCATAAATGCAACCTTTAAATTTCTCCCAAGTGCTAACTCCCCAGAACTAGTTGCGTATCCGTCACATAATACTTGACCTTTTTTCACTTTGTCACCATTTTTGACAATTGGATTCAAATTAATGCAAGTTCCCTGATTAGTTTTTCTAAATTTAACCAATGAGTATGTTTTTTCTTCTTTTTCAAAAGAAACTAATTTTTCATCATTGGACATTTTATGCTTGATAGTAATTTTTTGTGAATCTACATATGTTACTTCACCATCCATATCTGCATTTAGCAATACTCTGGAATCTGATGCAACTTGTTTTTCCAATCCTGTACCAACTATTGGAGATTCAGGTTTCATAAGAGGAACAGATTGGCGCATCATATTAGATCCCATAAGTGCTCTATTTGCATCATCGTGTTCTAAAAATGGAATAAGAGATGCTGAAATAGAAGCAATTTGATTCGGAGCAACATCGATATAATCAACATCTTTAGGATCAACAACTGGATAGTCAGCTTCTAATCTTGCAATAACTTTATCAGTTAAAATATTACCTTTCTCATCTCTGTCAATATTAGCTTGCGTAATTAATTTTCCTTCTTCTTCTTCAGCTGATAAATATTTAAATTTGTCAACATCAATTTTACCATTTTTTACCTCTCTGTATGGTGTTTCAATAAAACCTAAATTATTAACTTTTGCGAATACACTGAGAGAAGAAATCAATCCAATATTTGGACCTTCAGGTGTTTCAATTGGACATAATCTTCCATAATGCGTGTAGTGTACATCTCTTACTTCAAATCCAGCTCTTTCTCTTGAAAGACCTCCAGGGCCCAAGGCGGACAATCTGCGTTTATGAGTTAATTCAGCTAAGGGATTAGTTTGATCCATAAACTGAGACAATTGATTGGTTCCAAAAAAAGTATTAATAACAGATGAAAGAGTTTTTGCATTGATAAGGTCAATAGGAGTAAAAACTTCATTATCTCTGACATTCATTCTTTCTCTTATTGTTCTAGCCATTCTGGATAGACCTACTCCAAATTGACCAGACAACTGTTCTCCAACGGTTCTAACCCTTCTGTTCGAAAGATGATCTATATCATCAATCTCAGCTTTAGAATTAATTAATTCAATTAAGAATTTTATAATAGTAATAATATCTTCTTTGGTTAAAACTAAGTTTTCCATATCAATGTCTAAACCTAACTTTTTATTCATTCTATATCTTCCAACTTCTCCAAGATTATATCTTTGATCAGAGAAAAATAATTTATCAATTATTCCTCTTGCAGTTTCTTCATCAGGTGGTTCAGCATTTCTAAGCTGACGATACACATGTTCAACTGCTTCTTTTTCTGAATTTGTTGGATCTTTTTGTAAAGTATTTAAAATAACAGAATATTCATTGCCTTCACCTTCTTCTTTATTTAAAAGAATGGTTTTAGTATTTGATTCAATAATTAAATCAATATTTTCCTTGTCAATTATTGTATCTCTATCCAAAACAACTTCATTTCTTTCTATAGAGATAACCTCACCTGTATCTTCATCAACGAAATCTTCATACCATGTGTTTAGAACTCTCGCAGCAAGCTTTCTTCCAGAATATTTTTTTAAGCCTGATTTTGAAACCTTAATTTCTTCTGCAAGATTGAAAATTTCTAAAATATCCTTATCTCTTTCATAACCAATTGATCTCAAAAGTGTCGTAACAGGTAATTTCTTTTTCCTATCAATGTATGCATACATTACACCATTAATGTCAGACGCAAATTCAATCCACGAACCTTTAAAAGGTATTACTCTGGCAGAATATAACTTAGTACCATTAGCATGAAAAGACTGACCAAAGAAAACCCCTGGAGACCTATGCAATTGAGAAACGACTACTCTTTCAGCTCCATTAATTATAAATGTTCCACTTGCAGTCATGTAGGGTATTACACCCAAGTAAACATCTTGTACTATAGTTTCAAAATCTTCATGTTCAGGATCAGTACAGTACAATTTCAATCTAGCTTTTAATGGAACACTATATGTTAAACCTCTTTCAATACATT
>NTKN01000018.1 GCA_002457715.1 Cryomorphaceae bacterium MED-G14 | reverse complement strand
AGGAGACAATCTCAACGCCGGTGCAATTTCAGGTGTAAAACAAATAAAAAATCCAATTAAGCTAGCAAGAAAAGTAATGGAAGAATCTGATCATGTATTTTTATCAGGACTTGGTGCTGAAAAATTTGCTTTATCTAAAGGGTTTGAACTAATTAGTAATGAGAATTTAATTACTAAAAAAAGATTAAAATCATTGAAAAATATAAAAAAAAGAGATTCAATTATTGACAATAAGTTTGGTACAGTTGGTTGTGTTGCTGTAGATAAAAATGGAAACATAACATCTGGAACTTCTACTGGTGGTATGACAAATAAAAAATGGAATAGAATTGGAGATGTTCCAATTATTGGTGCAGGAACTTATGCAAATAATGAAACTTGCGGCATTTCGTCAACTGGTTGGGGAGAGTTTTTTATTAGGAATGTAGTAGCTTATGACATATCTGCACAAATAGAATATAGTAAAACAAGTATAAAAAATGCCGCAAAAAATACACTTGAAAAAGTTAAAAAATTAGGTGGAAGTGGTGGTGTCATAGGCATAGACAAAGATTTAAATATTATTATGGAGTTCAATACAGAGGGAATGTACAGGGGGTTCAAAAAATATAATGGAGAGACAGAAATTAAGATTTACAAATAATATTTTAAAATTTTACCTAAATTTCTCAATAAAGATTTTGTAAAAATTACCTTTGGAAATGATGAAGCTATTTTAAGTTCCTCAATAAAAGATGACTCATTATCTAAAAAAGAAAATATTTTTTTCATTGAGTTTTTTGAGAACATTTTTGTAAATAAAACACTTCCCATATAATTCTTAAAAAATAAAACATCTAACAAAATTAAATCGTAAATCCAATGTCGTGATTTAAAACTAATCTTAGAAAAAGATATATTATTTTTTAGGCTTACAATTAACTTGTCAGTATTTTTATCAATGTATTTAAAAGTATAACCAGATGATGGCTTTGTCCACCCCCCAGCAGTACCAATATTTAATATCCTATCAGTATTAGAATTATCAAAAGGATGACATGTCATTGGGATAACACCAAATTCTTTTTCAACAATATCATATTTAAATAAATTTAAATTAGATAAATATTTTTTTAATTCAATATCGTAATTCTTTTTTTCCAATAACTTTTTTGAAAAAATTGTAAATTCAATAAGAGCTTTACATCGAGAAATAGGTAGAACATAAAAAAATCTAGTTTCATTATTTTGATCGATATTAAAATCCATTATAGTTGCTTTATTATCATCAAAAAAATCATGTTCAGTTTCGATTGTCCAACCTAAAAAATGCTGCAACAAAAAAGGAAAGGAGCTTTCAGATTTTATTTTTTCAATATCAACTACACTGTTTAAAACCTGATTAGCTAAATATTTATTAGATTTTGTCTTAACAATAACTCGATCTTTCGATTCATCAAAACCTAATACATCGTCTTCAATAATCTTAAAATTTTTACTATTTCTAATTTTTTGCAAAATTGATTTAATAAAAAATTCAGACTTGATCATCTTGTAAGAATATTCACTTAAAAAAGTTTCATTTTTAAAATTGGGTGAATTAAAAAGAAGTTTGTCCCATGATTTAATAACATAATCGTCCCATGAAGAATTTTTTTTCTCCCAAAAGCACCATGTTTTATTTAATGGATCAGATAAATTTTTTTCAATAATTAGTATTTGCTTGTTATCAAAATCAGAGTCTTCAAAAATTTTATTTGCAAGAATTAATCCGGATAACCCTGCACCACAAATAATATAATCATATTTTATTTTCATAAAAAGTCATCTAAAGATATTACTATTTATCGTAACTTTTTATTAGTAATGATTACGACTATTTCATTTATCAATTACAGAAAAAATAAATTTTGGGCATTTAAGCAAATGGCTGAATCTCATAAATACTTTGTTAAGAATTCTAACATTATTTTTTATAAGCTTCTTGGAACCGGTGCAGGAGAAGGTTTTTCACTAGTTCCTGATTTCTCAACATATGCTGTATTAGCTGTTTGGAATGATTATGAACATGCAAAAAAATTTATTGAAAGGAGTGATCATTCAAAATTAATTCTTGAAAAAGCATACTCAAGAAATGATTTTTTTTTAAAAACAATACAAAGCCAAGGATTGTGGAATAACAAAAATCCGTTCAATAAAAAGATAGTTGATTTGGATAAAAATAAAAAAATAGGCATTATTACTAGAGGAAAAATAAGATTAATAAAACAATTAGATTTTTGGTTAAATGTTCCTAAGGCAAGTAATGCAATTAAAAATGCAAAAGGAGTTGAGTTTTATAAAGGAATTGGAGAACTTCCGCTAATGGAACAAGCAACTTTTAGCGTATGGAAAAACTTTGATGCAGTAAAAAAATTCGCTTATGACTCTCAAGCACACTCTGAAATAATTAAAAAAACACGTAAAAGAAATTGGTATTCAGAGGATCTTTTTGCTAGGTTTATGATTGAAGAAAATAATTATAAGTTATTGAATTGAAAAAAGCTATTATAATAGGTTCAGGAATTGGTGGAATTGCTACAGCGCTCAGATTAAATGCTAAAGGAATTGATGTACACGTATTTGAAAAAAATAAGTATCCTGGTGGTAAATTATCGACTTTTAAAATGGGTGAATTTAGATTTGATGCAGGACCATCATTATTTACTATGCCTCACTACGTAGACGAGTTGTTTGAATTATATGGTATAAATCCTCGAATTTACTTCAATTATAAAAGAAAAAGAATTGCTTGTAAATACTTTTGGGATGATGGAAAGATTTTTAATTCATTTGGTGATACAGATAAATTCATTGATGAATGTATTGACACCTTTAAAATAAAAAGGGAAACAATAACAAAATATATTAAAAAGGCAAAAAAGAAGTATGAGTTAACTGAGGGTATATTTTTAAAAAAGTCTCTAAATAAATTAAGTACATTTTTAAATTATGATACGCTAAAAGCTCTTTTTAGAATAAACTTATTCCAAATCAATGAGTCACTTAACAGTGTCAATAAAAAAGAGCTAAAAAATGACTATTTAGTTCAGTTTTACAACAGGTTTGCTACATACAATGGTTCATCACCATATAAAACACCAGGAATGATGACATTAATTCAACATCTGGAAAGTCATTATGGAACATATATTCCTGAAGGTGGAATGAATGAAATTACTAAATCTCTTTACAAATTAGCTGAAGATAAAGGGGTTAAGTTTTTTTTTAATTCAGATGTGTCTGAAATAATAATAAAAGATGATGTAGCAAAAGGAATTAAAATTGGCCATAAAATACATAATGCTGACTATGTAATTTCAAATTCAGACGTTTATAATACTTACAAAAACTTATTAAAAGATGAATATGAACATAAATCACTAGAACAAGAAAGATCAAGCTCAGCAGTTATTTATTATTGGGGAATAAATAAAAAATTTAATAATCTTGATCTTCATAATATCTTTTTTTCTAAGGATTATAAAAAAGAGTTTGAATTTATATTCGATAAAAAACTAATTTCAAATGACCCTACAATTTATGTTAATATAACATCAAAAGACGTTAAAAATGACGCTCCAAGTTCAGGTGAAAATTGGTTTGTTATGATAAACTCACCCTATGATAATGGACAAGATTGGATTAAAATCAAAAATGAATTAAAAAAAATAATAATACAAAAAATTAAAGGTGTTCTAGGTGAAGACATCTCAAATTTTATTGTTGAAGAAAAAATTTATACACCCGTAGAATTAGAAAGTAATACATATTCGCACAAAGGTTCTTTGTATGGTATTTCTAGTAATAATAAATTTTCAGCATTTTTAAGACACCCTAACTTTTTGAGTAATATTAGTAATCTTTATTTTTGTGGAGGAAGTGTTCACCCTGGTGGTGGAATTCCACTTTGTTTATTGTCAGCAAAGATTGTTTCAGATTTAATAAAAAAATGAATTTAGATTTTAATAAAAAAGTATCCATTTTAATTATATGGCTTTTTCATCTGTCAGGTCTGATGGGACTTCTGTATATTGATAAAAATTTATTTGCATCTCTCACACCTTTAAATCTCTTTATCTCAACTACCCTTTTATTCGTAAACCAAACAAATGCATCTAGAGTAAAGTTTTTAGTAGTTTTTATTATCTTTTTCATAGGCATGATAGCTGAAATTTTAGGGGTTCAGTACGGTCTTATTTTTGGAAATTATGAATATGGAAATAATTTAGGTCTAAAAATCTTAGGTGTGCCCCTATTAATTGGTTTTAATTGGGTGATTTTAACGGTTATTTGTGGAAGTATTTCTGAAAAGATTTTTAAAAAAAATAGACTATTCTCAATTTTATTTGGTGTTTTTTTAATGTTGGTTATTGATTTAACATTAGAACCAATTGCACCAATTCTAGACTATTGGGAATTCAGTGGGTCAAAAGCACCATTACAAAATTATATAGGATGGGGAATAACCTCTCTTATCACGCAATCACTATATCAATATTATTATAGTAATAAAGAATTTATTTTCTCTTTTAATTTATTTTCAGCTCAGTTTATATTTTTCTTAGGTTTCAATTTTTTAGCATAAAAAAAACCTGAACTATCCTATTAAATTTAATTATAATTTCTATTCATTCACTACATTATAATCATTAATTTTTACTCGAGTCCAACTTTGAGTAAATTCAGCGATATCACTAGTTTTATTAAAAAATTCTGTAAAAGCATTGACTTCATCATCATTTTTAGGTCCAAAAGTAAAAGCAGAATTTAAATTTTCATAAGTACCATAAATAAGAATATTTTCACCGTTGCTGATTCCATGAGTAACTTGAGCTAGACCAACAAAACCTCCAAATTCAAATGTTTCCATAAGCTTACTAAAAGCCATAGAAAAAGCTGGCACATCTTTACTTTTAACTTTAAAAGCCCAAACTTGACCTATACCATAGAATAGATCTGGATTGTAAATCATTGAAGCATTACCCGCAGATGATCTTACTCCGTCTATGAACGGTCTGACTACTTCAAGATAATTTTCCCATTTTTCACCAGTTAGTGAAGATCTAAGATTTGCTAAAGATTCTGAAGATGGACTCACGAAACTAAGAATATGTGTTTCTTCATATCCTTGACCTTTTAAAGGTATTGTTGAGAAAGTCATTGTAACATCTTTAGGAAAATCAACAGATGAATAAAATTCATCAACAGTTTTTTCAAACTCTAACGTGTCCTCAGACTCAACCTCAAGAATCACATCGTACCAATAAAGGTCCTGAGATGATAAAACAATTGAAAATAAAATAGATATAGTATATATACATTTTTTCATAATTAATATTTTGACATTTAAATTAAGAAATTCCTTAAATATTTACTATGCTAAATAAAAAATAATAATAGTTTTGCAAAACGGCCTCGTAGCATAACTGAATAGTGCATCTGATTACGGCTCAGAAGGTTGCAGGTTTGAATCCTGCCGAGGTCACAAGTGGGAATTGACAGAGTATGTTAGTTCCCTTTTTTATTTAATGGATAAAGGCATTACAAAAAAATAAAAAGAAAATAATATATCTGATTTTTTAAAGATCATATTAAAAAATAACTAATGTTAAGAAATTGCTAAATGAATAGCATCATTTATTTTTATACATTTATTAAGAATATAAATGATAAGCCACTCTACAATATTAAAATGGATATTCAGAATACTTTCATTGATTGTTAGTGTAATTTCTTTCATAAATGGTTATTACACTCTAGGTACAGTATTAATTCTGATATTAATTATTAGTTTTTTTGAGGATTATCATAAAAAAATAAAAAAATGAAAAGACTAATTATTTTACTATTATTTATATTAAATAATTCCTTTAGCCAAAACACAACAGATGAAACGATAACAATTTTTGATAAATCTGTCCTCAATATAATTGATCAAAATGCTAGAATTGAAATTTTAGGGGACGGTTTTAATGTAGCAGAAGGACCTCTTTGGGATGAAAAAAATAAAAGATTAATTTTTACTGATGTAAGACAAAATAAGATTTATACTTGGGATAAACTTGATGGAATTAATGAGTATATATCTCCTAGTGGTTCAACTGGTTATGCACCTTCATTCGATGATGGTGGAATTGGCGCAAATGGTTTAGCATTTAATAATAATGGAGAAATTATTATATGCCAACATGGTGACAGAAGAATTGCAATTATTGGTAATGAAAAAAGTGAAAATCCTAAATTCCAAACTATAATTGATAATTATAATGGTATGAGATTTAACAGTCCAAATGACTTGTCATTAACAAAAAGTGGTGATATATACTTTACTGATCCCCCATATGGTTTTAAAAACTTTAATAACAAATTCAGGGAATTAAATTTTAATGGAGTTTATAAGTATTATTCAAATGGTAAAATTGATCTGATATCAAAAGAAATGACTAGACCAAATGGAATTGTGTTATCTAGAAATGAAAGATATATATACGTCAATAATTCTGATAGAAAAGATCCAAAAATAATGAGATATAATACCAAAACTTATAAAGGAAAAAAGTTTTTTGATGGAAAAGAATTAGCTAAAAAGTTCAAGGGAGGTTTTGATGGATTAAAAATTCATAGTAGTGGTAATATCTTTACTACTGGTCCTAACGGAATTTTAATTATATCTCCAAAAGGAAAATTACTTGCTGTGATTAATTATGGAAAAGGACTAACTAATTGTAATTTTGATGGACAAGAGAAATATCTTTATGTAACAGGATTTAATGATGTATCAAGAATTAAATTAAAGTAATTCTCATTACTTTTCACCCAAATTTTTTTTTATAACATGCAAGGTTGTCATAAATGTTATTTTTTCAACAGAATTTCGAAAATCTTCATCTTGAATTCTTTTTTCAAGGTGAATAATAAATTCATCTAATGTTGATTTTCGATTCATTTAAAAAAAATACAAAAAAAAGGGAGTTAAAACAACTCCCTAAGAAATATTAAGTTTGAGAATTACTGCTGAGGAGCCTCTGCTCTAGTGTATACCCAAAAAGCACCAATTTTACCATCTAAAATGTAAACATCAGCAATATCATACGATGTAACTTCTTGACCATCGACTGTTTTTTTAACTTGAGCACCCGAAATTACCCATTCTCCTTGTTGGCCATCAACTTTCATTGAATATGAGAAATAAGTATTCCATTTAGGATTTTCAACATCAAACCACATCTTTAAAAATTCAGAGTGTTCTTCAGTACCGCGAATTATTTGACCTGTTGGACCTAAAATTCTAAACTGACCCAAATCTGTAGAGTCAATATTCATACTTGCAATAGTTTCTAAATCTCTGTTGTTATGGGCTTCGATATATTTATCCCATAAGTCTAAATTAGCAGGGTTAGCATCTCTTGCAGGAACTTTACCATCAGCATTAGCTAAAAAACCTGCTGCTGGATTATCTTCACATTCGACATTAGTTTCACAAGAAAAAGTAAAAACTGCCAAAAGAATAATTAAAATATAATTTTTCATAGTTATTGTTTTTTACAAATTTATTAAATATTGTTTTATACGGTTCTTTTTTCATAATTGATTTAATTAATAAAAAAAGAGCAACCGAAGTTACTCTTCTTAATTCTGAAGGATTTTCAGAAATATATATGATATTTTTAGAAACTGTGAGTTAGAGTTACCAATGCTTGCTGTCCAATCATAGGCATATTAACAAATGACTGATATTTCTTTCCAGAAACATTATCAACAGTTAAATCAACTCTAGTTTTTGATGAAACTGGCATTCCAAAACTTAAGTCCCAAACAGTTCTTTTCGGAACAAAGCCATCATACCAGAAAGCACCACCATCAGCAACATTCATTGTATTAATATTCATTGAACTTTGATACCTAAATGAAATACCTAAATGCAATCCAGAACCAGGGTTATATGAAAAACCTCCTTTTACTCTGTGTTTAGGAATATTTAAATGATAATTTTCATCAGAATTATAATCCTCTCCTAAATCGCCTTTAGAAAACTCTGTTTGACTTAAGAAAGAATAATTAGCAAAAAATGAAAGGTTTTCAGTTGCATCATAGTTAGTAGCGATATCAGTACCCCAATAGTTAATATCACCAAAATTATAGTGACCCCAAAAAAATCTGCCCATATCTGAAGGTGTTTGATCTGCATTTACAAAACCAAAATTAGGTACTTGAGCTGCAAGACCTGCAGCAGCTTGACCTACAACAGCTATATACTGATTTAGTATAGTAGCGTAGGCTGCTGATGGAAGACCTAAACCTGCATAAGATGAAGCTAAAGCACTTCCAAAAGTGGATGCAAATTCAGAACCAAATTTAGAAGGGTTAAGAGATAGCGTTGGTGTAATCCTTTTCATGCTACTCATATTTTGTTTTCTAATATTGTATAGATCCACTGAAAATGAAAATTTATCTCCGATTTTATTGCTGTAACCCAATTCGTAAGTAGTCTCAGTAGAAAGCTGTGATTTATCAGATCCAGAAAGATCACCATTTAAATCAAACATAGTATATTCTACAGATCCAACAGACGACATGAGAGTTACGAAGCCTGGCAGTAGTGGTACAGTCCACAAAGAATTTCCAGTAGAAAGGAACTGTTGTGTAGCGAAAGGCACCATAATTCCAGCAAGTGCTATATAAGCTGAAAAGTGATCCATACCTAAAACGCTAAAATTAATTCCTAATGGGTTTAGTGAGTTGACTAAACTGACAGCTTGATTACCGGTCCAAGTTGGATTATTAAATGTTATAGCATTTTTATTTCCATAAGGGCCAGAGTAACCATTTCCATTAGGAAAATCTCCAATTGAAAAATCACTAAATAATGTGTAAGCATTATCTGCTACACTAGATTGACTCATACTTAATCTTAATGTTCCTTCATCATTACCATTTACGATAATTACACCTTTAGGTGAAAAAGCACCGTCATTCAAGACTGAAAAATGATCATATCTTCCTTGAAATAAAACATCTACATTTTTGAATAATTTAGTTTTCGACTGAACTGAAAGTCCATACGTTCTATAATCGTTATCATCCTCATAAACACCAAATACTTGTCTAGAATCGAATTTAATAATTCTGTGATCTGCTCCAGCAGATAATTCTGTATTTAAGCTCGGAAGTCCAAAATCGTAACCAACTTGCAAATGAGATTGGTTTGAATCAATACCCATATTTCTTTGATCATACCAATAAGCTTTATTTTCACTAGTGTCATTCTGAACATAATTATACTGTGCAAAGAAATCTCCAGAGTCATATTGTAAATTAAAAAACTTGCTTGAGATCTGTTTAAATTCTTCACCACCAACTGGTCTTCTTTGCATATTGCCAGTATCATTCAGTCCAAAAGTTGCAGTTATATCATAATTATCTCTTTTCAAGTACAAACTTGTATCAAAATTAAATGAAGTCATTAATGGAATTTCTCCGTTTGGAATTGCAGAGCTATTTTCCCCGGCTAACCAATCATTATTTTCAGAATATTTAATGTTTATTTTATATCCAAATGTTTTATCTTCATTATGATCTGCATGTCTTAGATTAACATTGAATAAGCTCCAATTTTTCTCAACATTTTTAGCACTACCAGCAATTATTGATCCTCCACTATTATTAATACCACCGCTTGTAACTTGAACTGTAGTACCAGGATATTCAAAAGGATTTTTAGTTGTAAAACTAATTACACCTGAACTAGCACCTATTCCATAAACTGCTGATGAAGATCCTCTTACAACTTCAATTCTAGCAATATCTAAACCAGAGAGAGTTGATGAAGCCGCATCAAAATGATTCAAACCGTAGGTATTTAGTTCTCTACCATCTGAAAGAATTACAGCTTGAGTAGAAAAAATATCAACACCTTCTCTTAATGAAACGTTGAATGTATTAACACCATTTCTAGAAATGTTCACACCTACTGTTTTATCAAGGACACTTAAGATATTAAAGCTTTTTTTATCTGATGCTTCCTTTTCAGAAATAATTGTACTTGAGTTACTTGCCTCATCAAGTTTCTCTGCTTTTCTAGATGCAGCAGTAATTTCTTGATCATCTTGTTGAGAATTTATGTTTAAAGAAAACAATAAAACAAACAACAAAATAAGGTAATTATGATTTTTCATAGTTGTTAAAATTTTTGTGAATTTACTAATATTTTATAAGAAAATTAAATAATTCACATTTTTGAACACAAAAAATTAAGATTACTCCCAAATTATTATTTCATCAGAGTTATACCAAGAATCATAATTTTTTGAAAATTCTTCATCAATTTTAGCTCTTTTAATTTTTAAAGTTGGTGTTGTAAGATCATTTTCTGGTGTCCATTCATTTTTGACAAAAACAACCTTTTTAATTTTTTTATAACTATCTAATGAAGAATTAATCTTTTCAAGATAATCAATCATTTTTTCAGAGGTTTGATTAATATTAGATTTTGATAAATCATTTAGAACACCCAGAAGAATTGGCTGTGGTAGACCCAATCCAACAACACACAATTGCTGAAATAGGTTACTTTTTTCAAATTTTTCTTCAATTAGGTGAGGTTCTATATATTTACCCTTTGATGTTTTAAAAATATCTTTTACTCTTCCCGTGATGTGTAAATAACCATTATCATCAATGTAACCCTTATCACCCGTATTAAACCAACCATCTTTCAAAACTCTATTAGTATATTCTTTATCTTTATAATATTCTTTTAATAAAAAAGGTCCTTTATTAAGTATTGCTCCATCATCGCCAATTTTTACCTCCACCTCGTTCCATGGAAGACCTACTGACCCTTTTCCTTTTGAATTTTTAGTATCAAGATATGAGCAAACACAACAATTTTCGGTCATTCCATAACCATTCAAAATATAAACATCAAGTTTTTGATACCAATCAATTATTTCTTGAGGTAAAAATGCTGCACCACTAACAATAGCTCCACATCTTGACCATCCTAGTGACTTCTTTATTTTTTTCTTAATTATAGATGATAATATGGGAATTTTCAATAAAGTATTAAGCCTATTTTGTGGCATTTTTTCTAAAACTTTATCTTTAAACTTATTGTAAATTCTAGGTACTCCAGCAAAAGTTGTTGGTTGAACATCAGCTAAATTTTTTCCAAACGTCTCAAGCGACTCAACAAATGACATAGTTCCACCATATCTAAAACATGAAGATTCAATAACTACTCTCTCAAAGATATGATTCAATGGTAGATAAGATAAAAATGAATTTTTACCGTTCATATCTATTGCTAAAGGATTGATATCGTTTTCAATAATAACCTTAGTTAAATAAATTGTATTGTAATCTAAAACAACACCTTTTGGATCACCTGTTGTTCCAGATGTAAATACAATAGTCCATATATCACTCAGTTTTGGATGATAATTATCTTTTTTGGGTTCAAATTTTTTTAATAAATCATTCCAATTGACTGAATTAGGTATTGGTGAATGATTTTCATATGTTGGAAATGAAATAACTGGAATATCTTTTACACCTTTTCTTTGTTCATCCCAATTCTCAAGTTTACCTGCAAACATTAACTTTACCTCACCAAATTCAATAAGTTTTTCTAGTTCATAGGATTTTAATGTGGGAAAAAAAGGAACAGAAATATGACCTGACATCATAATCGCCAAATCAGCAATAACCCACTCTCTACAATTTTTAGAGATTAAACCAACATGTGATTTTGGAGGGAGCTTGTAAGAATCTATTGCATTTGAAATTCTTCTTGCCATATCTCCAGCCTCAGCCCAAGTATATTCTTCCCATGATTCACCAAATGGCTGCCTTAAGAAAGGATCGTTAGCTTTTTCATTTTCCCATTTATAGAAAGGAAAGTCGTAGTAGTTGTTTTCCATAATATTTAAATATAACAATTTATTTTAGAGATGTTTTATTAGTTTTTCCACTAATGTTTTAGTGCAATATTTAACTATCTTCGTAAATCATTAATAATGAAAAAGTTCAGATCAACTATAAATGAAAAGAGTGCATCTTTCAATCTTAATAAGGATGCTATGCTTAAACTAATTGAAAAACTTGAATTTAATCTAGAGTTGAGTAAAGTACAAGGCACTGAAAGTTCTTTGAAAAAAGCTAAAAAAAGAGGAAAATCACTAGCTCGAGAAAGAATCAAAAAATTATTGGATAAAGACAGTGATTTTATGGAATTAATGCCATTAGCTGGACTCAAACATGAAAATGGTTTTGGTCCTGGTGGTACTACTGTTTGTGGTATAGGTTATGTAGAAAATAAGCTTTGTATTATCAATTCTAATATAGGTTCAAAAAAAGGGGGAGTTGTTGACTATGCAACAAGCCTAAAAAATTTAAGGCTTTCTCAAATCGCAAAAGAAAATAAATTAACGACAATAAATTTGGTTGAAAGTGGAGGAGCAAATCTTCCTGACCAAGACAGAGTTTTTAATAATTACGGAGCAATGTTTAAAGAAATGTCAAGACGTAGTAAAGAGGGTATTTTGACAGTTTCTGTTGTATTTGGAAACGCTACTGCTGGTGGAGCATATGTCCCAGGTATGTCAGATTACACAATAATGCAAAAACAACAAGCTAAAGTTTTTTTGGCAGGTCCTCCCCTAGTTAAAATGGCGACTAACGAAGAATCAACCGATGAAGAATTGGGTGGAGCACAAATGCATAGCAGTATTTCAGGTGTTTCTGATTTTCTAGCAGAAAATGAAGATGATGCAATTAAAATTGCAAGAAAAATTATTGAAATAAATATTAATGATAATGTAAAACAAACAAAAAATAATTTAAACCCACCACTTTACAAAAAAGAAGAACTTCTTGGTATCATTCCAGAAAATTTAAAAAACCCATTTGATATTAGAGACTTAATTGTTCGATTTGTTGACAATTCTGAATTTTATGAATTCAAAGAAAATTATGGTGTGACAATGAAATGTGGATGGTCAAAAATAAATAACCATAGTGTTGGGATTATTGCAAGTAATGGTGTAATTTTTAGTGAGGCTGCAAAAAAAGCTACTCAATTTATACAACTCGCAAATAAAAATAATATTCCAATATTATTTATTCACAACACTACTGGATTTATGGTTGGAAAAAGACATGAACAAAATGGAATGGTTAATCACGGTGCTCAACTTATACACGCAGTGGCCGGAAGTGAGGTCCCGCACATAACTTTACTTGTTGGTAATTCTTATGGTGCAGGAAATTATGCTATGTGTGGAAGATCTTTTGACCCAAGATTTCTTTTTACTTATCCGAATGTAAAATCTGGTGTGATGGGAGCTGAACAGTTAGCTGGAGTAATGGAAATAATCAAAACTAATTCAGCTAAAAATTCTGATATAAAAATTGATAAAAGAAAATTAAATAAAGAGAAAAAAGATCTTATCATTTTAGCTGAAGAAAAAGCCAGTGTATGGCATACCTCCTCTGAATTAATGGATGATGGTATTATTGACCCAAGAAATACTAGATTCTATCTAAGTTTTTGCTTAGACATAATAAATAAAGAAAAAATTAAGGGATCAAGCTCATACGGAACTTTTAGATTATAATTATGTTAATAAAGGATCAAAAAATTGAGGATTTTATAAATCATGATTTTAAATTTTTAAAAATTAAGATTGGTGATAGTTTCCTTGAAATAATTTTAAACAGACCGGAGAAAAAAAACGCATTGAACCGTTTAATGATCCGTGAATTAGCTATTTGTACTGATTATGCTAATGCGACAAAAAAAATTAGAGTTGTAATTTATAAAAGTATTGGTGATACCTTTTGCTCTGGTTTAGATTTAAAAGAGCTAAGTGATGAAAATATTTTTTTAGCTGATATTTTTAACAAATTACATAAACCAAAAATTGCAGTGATTGATGGTAATGTTCATGCTGGTGGAGTTTTAATAGTTACTTCATGTAATTATGCAATATGTACAAATGAAGTCATGATGACTTTGCCTGAAGTTAAAAGAGGTTTATTTCCTTTTCAAGTTATGGACTCTTTATTTAGAATAATGTCTGAAAAAAAGGCTTTAGATTGGTGCATTAGAGGTTATAATTTGAATGCACAACAATGTAAAGAATTCAATATTATACAAGAGTTATGTAGTGTTGAAAAAATTGATGAAATATTAAAAACACTAATTGAAGAATATTCTTTAGGATCTCCAAATGCAATTAAAAATGGACTTAAAATTTTTGAAGAAATATATATCAATGATCATGTTATAAAGAGATTGAATAATGCTCTTGATAATTTAAAAAATTCTGATGATGTAATTGAAGGTGTTAGTGCTTTCAAGGAAAAAAGATTACCAAAATGGAAATAAACAACAGAACTATTAGACTTTTAGAAAGATCTATCTGATTACCTAAAAAAATATGTTCATTAAATAATGAAAATTTTCATGATGTATTTTTAAAATTGTTCAACGGTGAAAAAATT
Organism: Cryomorphaceae bacterium MED-G14; assembly: GCA_002457715.1. Taxonomy (GTDB): domain Bacteria; phylum Bacteroidota; class Bacteroidia; order Flavobacteriales; family Flavobacteriaceae; genus Eutrophosalina. The sequence continues at coordinate 10,549 of NTKN01000018.1, read as the reverse complement.
GGTAAATTAATATTAAAATATAACTATGAGTAGACCCAATTATTTTTCTGACTTAAAAATTCCAGCTGTAGCGGCTCCAATGTTTTTAATTTCGGGACCAAAGATGGTTGTTGAATGTTGTAAAAATGGAATTGTTGGAACTTTTCCTGCTCTTAATCAAAGAACAACAAAAGGATTTGAAGAATGGGTAATACAAATTAAAAATGAAATTGATGAATTTGAAAAAGAAACTGGAAAAAAAGCAGCACCATTTGGTGTTAACTTAATAGTTCATAATACAAACCCTAGGGTAAAAGCTGATTTAAAGATTTGTATTAAACATAAAGTTCCTATAATTATTACTTCATTAGGAGCTGTTTCTCAACTTGTTGGTGCAGTTCACTCATATGGAGGATTAGTATATCATGATATAATCAAAAGAAGACATGCTGAGAAAGCTGCTGAAGCTGGAGTTGACGGTATGATTGTGGTTTCAGCAGGTGCAGGTGGACATGGTGGTACATTAAACCCAATGTCATTAATTTCTGAAGTTAGAAGTTTTTTTAAAAAAACTATACTCTTATCAGGATGCATTAGCACTGGAAAAGATATTGCTTCTGCAATGCAAATGGGTGCTGATTTAGCTTACATGGGAACTAGATTTATCAATACAAAGGAGAGTTTAGCTGATGAAGAATATAAAAAAATGATAATTGATTCAACAGCAAATGACATTATTTATACAGCTGCTGTTTCTGGTGTTAATGCTAATTTTTTAAGACCAAGTTTAGAAGCTATGGGCATAACAGAAGAAATGTGGAATAACTCAAAGAAAATTGATTTTGGTGAGGAATTAGATGCAGCGCAAGCAGAAGCCAAGGCTTGGAAAACAATATGGTCTGCAGGGCAAGGTGTTACTGAAATCAATGACTGTCCTTATGTTGAGAATTTAATAAAAAATCTTAGAGAAGAGTTCATTTCTGCGGTTGAAAATCAATCTGAATTATTAAATAATTTTAAAAAATAAAAAACCCGCCAAAAAGCGGGTTCTCATTATCAAAATGATTTAATAATATTATTCAAAAAGTGATTGATTCCAATAAGACCAAGAACTTATAATTTTTCCATCTGAATCAAAATTAAATGAATGATGAAGAGGAATATTAACCTTTTTGCCATCTGATTTTCTTGTAAATCTCATCATCCACCATGATAATACATTTCTAGTATCTCTCAAATCATATTCGATATAATCAGGATAACCAATTTCATCAACTGCATATAAATCAAAGTTTTCCAAGAGTTCAGAATTTGCTTTTATAGCCTCATCAAGAGTCAATGAAGTTCCCCATGGAAGATTAATATTTCTAATAACAGCATTTTCATGCCAATAAGAATAAGCTCTATCATAATCTTTATTTAAAAATGAATACATAAACTTTCTTACAGTGTTAATGTTTTCATGACTATTGTAAATTACACCATTTTTTCTATCAGTTTGAGCTTCTCTAATCATTCCAAAATTTCTCTTATTACTATATTCAATGATTGATGTGATTAAAGAAGAATCTTCGTTTAAGCGATATATCCTTAAAACAGGATGATCAAGCTCCACACCAGTATTCTTATGTACTCCATAAATATGGAACCAAGATTGAACCCAATTTCCTGATCTTTTATATTCTAATGCATCAGGATATGCTCCTTCCGTATCTTTAAATGAAACATAATCATAATTGTTTTTGAACCATCTAACATTATTCAAAACATTATTTTTAGTTCCGCCCTGATCATCTTTGTTTTCAGAATTTCCATCATACCATTTCACGTTATCATCAAGAAGCAATGCAACTTTATCTAAATCACCGGATGAATAGGCTTCATGGAATGAAGCTATTAAGTCAATTCCGGGGTGTTTATCGTAAATGACTCCATTTTTGTTTTTTTGCGCGTTAAGAGAAAAAACAAACAAAAAACTTAATAAATAAATTAATTTTTTCATTTTAATTATTAATTGTTACAAGATAAAATTAAGAAAAAATTATTTTAGGAATGTTAAGCTTTTCTAAACTATTGCTTTACGATTATTAATGTAGCTTTTGCACCCGTGGCTAAGTTCCACTGATTTGAAGAAATCAATATTTCGTTGTCATCATATATTCTTAACTCAGCTGTGTTAGGACCTGAATCACCCTGATTTAATGCTATAAAATCAATTTTATTAAAACCTTCACCTAATTTTAAATTAATTCCTCTAAAAGTTGAATTAAGAGTCAAATTTTGAATTACAATTTGATCATTAACTAAAATTGACACTCGATCACCGTCCACATATTCAAAATCACGACATAAAATATTTGCATAATCTGAACTAGTTTTCAAATCACCTAGATATGAGTCACCAGTGTATTGATTTGGGTTCTTTTCTTTTTCTTTATTTAATCTTTTTTTAACTGATTCGCCTGGATTTAAAAAGTACTCATTATCAGCAATCATAAAACCTTCCTCATTTTTCTTTTTTTCTATTTTTTTAAAAGTAAAAGAATTTGGATTTTTGTTGATAACAGGGGGTATTACAACAGACTTTTTTGTTGATTTAAAATCAATTTTACGTGAATTATTATCAACCTGGGCAAAAGCACTTTGCATGTAGACAATAAAAATAAGAACAAATATTTTCTTCATTTAATTCTTTAAAATTAAGAAACAAAAAGCATTCCTTTTTTATTTAACTAAAAACTTGTTGTATTTAAATTTAGACAAAACACCAAGCACAAAAACAAATAAAATGGAATAATAAACAAAATCAGGGGTAATAACTTTATCTCCACTTGCATATGAATGTAGACCAACTAAATAAAAATTAACTCCAAAATATGTCATGACAATACTAGCGAAAGCAACAATAGACATTAAATTAAAAAGCCATTGACCTCTCATTTTAGGAATTAGTCTCATGTGTAAAACAAATGCATAAATTAATATACTAATCAAGGCCCATGTCTCTTTGGGGTCCCATCCCCAATACCTTCCCCAACTTTCATTAGCCCACATTCCACCTAAAAAATTACCAATTGTTAGCATTACAAGACCAATTGTTAAAGCTAGTTCATTTATGATAGTAATTTCAGAAAGTTTATTTTTAATTAGTCTAGAATTTGATCTAGTAGAAAGAACCATTAAAATTAAAGCAACAATTCCTAAAATCATCCCAAGCGCAAATGGACCGTAACTTCCAACAATTATTGAAACATGAATCATCAGCCAATAACTATCTAATACAGGGACTAAATTTGCTATAGATGGATCCATCCAATTCCAATGAGCTATCATTAAAATCATTGAGGTTACAAATGAGGTTGAAGCTAGTGTCAAGTCTGATTTTTTTGCAAATAATAATCCAATACCCATAGTGGCCCAAGAAACATAAATCATAGACTCATAAGCATCACTCCAAGGAGCATGGCCGGAAATATACCATCTAGCAATTAAACCTAAGGTATGAATCACAAATAAAATAAAAATAGTGGATCTTAGTAAAATAAAAATATACTTTAATAAAAGATTTATTTTTTTGTTTGAAATAAAAATCTGAAAAATTATAAATAAAAAGAAAATTAAACCAGCTAAAAAATAATACAAGAACAGCGTTTTAAAAATATCATACTTATTGTATAAAATCTCTGCTTTTATTTTATCCTCATTGGGTAATACTTCAGAACCATATTTAATTTGAAAACCTTTAATACTTTCTAGAATTTTATCAGCATTATCATAATTTTTGGAGCTTAACCCTTTATCTAATTCTCTTAAATAAAGTGGGATTATATTTGTTGTAAATAATGAATCTACAGTTTTAAAGTTTTTGGTTGATACTTCCGCGCTAGAAATCCATTTATTATTTGAATCGTCAGGAACAGGGAAGATTTTTAAAATTTCACCTTGAAGGGCAGAAAAAAATAAGTTTACCTTTCGGTCAGTTTCAATAAAATCCTTCTCAAATTGATTAGGAAGAGATGATTTATATGCTTTTTCAAGATATTGAGATATTTTATAATTACCCTTCTCATCAAAAAAATCAATAAATGAGGCATGTTTTCTATTACTATCGATCCCGATAACATTTCTAATACTATCATTACCTCTTTTTATGTAAATAATTGGTTCGGAGTACCATGCTAATGGGTTTCTTAAAATAGATAAGAATACTTGATCAGAATTCAGTCCATTATAATTATCAGACTTACTAACTTTTCTTAATAATTCAGAGGAAAAAGTATTTAGCGGCTTCATTCTTCCACCAGCATCTTGAATTACAATTTCACCAAATTTTACTGCATGACTTTCATCTATGATATAATTTTTTATTATTGAGTCTGAAATTAAGTTTTGATTCTGGTGAGTATATTCATTTTGAGAGTTAGCGATTGAAAAAAAGGAAATTAACGCTATTGATGCAACTATTCTTTTTTTCTTAAGTTTAGTTAACTTAATTCCAAGATCTTTAAATCTTGTTTTTCCATAAAACATTATGCCGACAAGTCCGATATAAAGCAAAATATAGCCGATATATGTAATTAGAGTTCCAAAGAAATCACGATTAACAGATAAAATTGTTCCTTTTTCATCAGGATCAAAAGACGCTTGAAAAAACCTGTATCCTTTGTGATTTAAAATATGATTCATAAAAATTTCATAATCAAATTTTTTATCACTGTCTACAGATACTTTACTCATAAAACTACTATAACTCTTTTCAGTTCCAGGGTATTTTTCAGCAATAAAATCATTCAACTTAATTTTAAATGGCAATGTGTTAATGAGTGAGCCATATTTGATTGAAAAATCAAGTCCAGATACATTAATTGTTTGATATTGATCAGCAATTCCTTTTCCACCAGACAACTCAATATATTTATCTTCACCCTGAGATGAGACTTTAAGTTTTAGCATATTTTGATTGGTTTCCTCCTCATCATTTTTAATTAACTGATATTTTCCTTTGATAACTGGCTCAGGAATAACGAATTGAAGACCCGCAATATTATAAAGACTCTTATACTGGACTTCATCACTAACATCTTTTTCCACAGAATCTGAGAACTGATCTATCATTCTCAAATATGAACCGTTAAATGATGATTCTATATATAAATCATATCCATCTGAGATAAAGTTAATTGCACCGTCAACTTTGTTGTTGAGAGTAAAAAGAACGCCATGAATATTAGAAACCTGTCCTTCTTCAATATAATGATCATGCCTATCACCACTAGAGGCTTCAACAATTTTTAAAAATTCTTTACCATTTTCATTTGGAATTACACCATAATCAACATTTTCAATAAAATCTACATATTCAATTGTAAATTTTTGTTTATTAAAATCATCTTTGATTTTAAAAAAATTATTTGTGTATTCAGAGAATAAAACTTTTTTTTCTAGTTTTTTTCTTAATGGCTGTCCATTTTTTTCACCATCAACTAAGGCGACTACATATGTATCAGAAGATAAAAACTCATTTGATTCTGCTCCTTCTCTTATTGGCATTATGCCTTCATATCCAATATATCTTGTAATTCCTGCTCCAATTATTATAAGAATCCATGATAAATGCAATAGTAAAACAGGTAATTTATCCCTTCTCAATAATGCATAGCGTTTAATATTGTAAGTGAAATTTATAACAAACAAAATCATCATAATTTCGAACCAGAATGCGTTATAGACTAATATTTTAGAAGCATCCGTACCATGAAAACTTTCAATAAAAGTCCCTGCTGCCATAGCAGAAGAAAAAGAAATAAATAAAAAAGCAGTAAATCTAGTTGATACTAGAATTGAAATTATTTTTTTAACCATTCATTGGTAAAATTACAATCTCTGCTATCTTGATTAACGGAGATATAAGTATCGATAATTTTTTCTTTCATCCAATCTTGAATTGCATTAAGTTGTTTTTCTTTCAATGCAAGCTCTTTAATTTTTAAATAATCTTTTGAGTAATCTGCAGTATGTTCATCATACCTGTTCGAAACTTTAATAATTTTAAAGCTTTGATTACCTTGTTTATCACTTTCCAATAATGGTGCCGAAACTTCATTATCCGCTAATCTTTGAATTTGATTATATAGAACTGGATCAATTTTAGTAAGTTCAAACCTAGTATCTCCTGTTGTTGGATTGATCAATACACCACCGTTGTTCTTTGTTCCTTTATCATCAGAGAATGACTTAGCAGCTTCTTCAAACGTAAGTTCATTATCAATAATTCTTTTTCGAATTAAATCAATTTTCTTTTTTGCCTCAGATAAGGCCATATTTGTAATTTCAGGAACTAATAATATATGTCTTACATCAACTTCTTGTCCTCTGATTTTATCAACTTTTACAATATGCCATCCAAAATCAGTTTTGAATGGATCAGAAACCTCACCCTCTTTTAATCTGTATGCAACATCTCTAAATTCTTTTACCATCTGGGGACGATTTCTATTTAATGTATATTTTCCGCCCTTTGATCTTGATCCAGGATCTTGTGAATATAGTATTGCTTTTGTAGCAAAACTAGAACCATTTACAACTACATCATTACGAATACTTTCAAGTCTATCGATAACTTTTTTTTGTTCAATTTCACCGACCTCGGGTTTTACTATGATTTGAGAAATTTCAAGTTCAGCACCAAAGACAGGTAATTCGTACTTTGGAATGTTATTAAAGAATTGTTTGACTTCTTCAGGTGTAATCTCAATTTCATCCACAATTTTGGTTTGCATTTTTTGGGACAATTGGTTAACTCTATTTATTTCAAATAGTTCTAGTCTGAATGTTTGTTCATCTTGTTTTTTATAAAATTCTAATACTTTGTCAATGTCACCTAGTTGATTAATGAAATAATCAATGGTTTGGTCAACATAATTATATATTTGTTGAGAATCAATTTCTAAACTATCTTGTTCTGCATGATGAGCATATAACTTGTCTTCCATCAACTTTCCTAGTAAGCTACATCGGTCAAGGTCAACTGTATTAACTCCTTGAGATTGAAGATCAATTATTGTTTTGTCAATATCAGAGTCTAAAATAACAAAATCACCTACAACAGCTGCTAGACCATCAATTTTAATTTTATAAGAATTATTATCAGTTTGAGCCAATAAAAACTGAACATTAATAAAGAATATTAAAGTAATTAATGTGTTAATTAAAAATTTCAAATTTATTTTCTTGTTTTGCATTTCCTAATATTTCGTTATCAAACTTTTTAATAAAATCAACCTTTTTCTTCTTTTTAATTAACTCTTTAATTCTACTGTTTATAAAATCTAAAGGAGCTTTCTCATTTGTTCCTTTAAATTCCTCAATTTTTACCAAATATACATCTAAAGAATCCTCTTTTACTACGTATAACATTTTTTTAACAATTCTTTCAATTTCATCAGAATTAATAATAGGTATTTTATCAAAAAAAAGGTCTTTATTAACCCAAGTAGAATCATTTAAAGAATAATTTAATAATTGTAGAGATATAGAATCAAAAAATACTAAATCACTTTGATTAAATCTTTTAAATCTTCTTTTAATTTCACTTAAATTAAAGTTATTTTTATTTAACCTAGCATATCTTCCCTTTATTATATCTTCATAAAGCAAGAAGTTTTTAAAGTTTTTATTGTAATATTCATATATATCATTTTCATTAACCATCGTATCAGAATTAAAAGCAGCAACTTTATTTTTATAAGCGCTCACAAGCAAGTCATTATAATAGTTTTCACTAATTTTTTTGAGTTTATTTTTTTCAGAATCACTTAAGTTTATTTCAGCATTTTTTATTAAAAGTTGATTTAAAGCCCAATTTTCAATCAATTCGTTCACTAAATCAGTAGAATCTTTTAAATTAAGGTTTTTTGGAAGCCTATCGATTAAATCCTCCTCAGAAAAAAATTTTTCTCCAACTCTAGCAATATTTATATTTTCTGATTTTAAATTAAAATCACAGGAAATAAAAATTATTAATACTAAAATAACTTTTCTCAAATTATCTTGAATAGTTAGGTGATTCTTTTGTTATTGTAATATTATGGGGATGACTTTCATCTAGTCCTGCTCTTGTAATTTGAACAAATTGAGATTTACTTTTCAATTCACTAATATTTTTCGCACCACAATAGCCCATTCCTGATTTTAAACCTCCAACGAATTGATGCATACTTTCTACCAAATAACCTTTATAGGGAACTCTTCCGACTATACCTTCAGGAACAAATTTGTTTTTATCATCAACCTTTGATTGAAAATATCTTTCCTTACTTCCCTTTTCCATTGCTTCCATAGAACCCATTCCTCTATATGTTTTAAACTTACGACCTTCCAAAATTATAGTTTCACCTGGTGACTCATGAGTTCCAGCCAAAAGTGAGCCCAACATTACACAGTCAGCACCAGCAGCAATCGCTTTTGTAATATCTCCGGTATGTTTAATTCCACCATCAGCAATGATTGTTACGTCAGTATTTTTGGTTTCTTTTGCTATGTTATGTATTGCTGATAATTGAGGATATCCAACACCAGCTATAACTCTTGTAGTACATATCGATCCAGGACCAATTCCAACTTTTATACCGTCCACTCCAGCTTTAATTAAAAATTTAGCAGCCTCAGCTGTTGCTATATTTCCAGCAATTACATCAACATCATTAAATCTTTTCTTTATATCTTTAATAGTCTGTAAAACAGATTTTGTATGAGCGTGTGCTGTATCAATAACTAATGCATCAACACCTGATTTAAATAACATCTCAGATCTTTCAATTGAATCTCCCCCTACTCCAATTGCTGCAGCTACCCTTAATCTTCCATACTCATCTTTATTTGATGATGGTTTAAGAGTTATTTTCTGAATATCCCTAAATGTTATAAGTCCAATTAGTTTATTTTCATTATCAATAATAGGGAGCTTTTCAATTTTATTTTTTTGTAAAATAATCTCAGCTTCTTTTAGATTTAATTCTTTAGAGCCAGTAATTATGTTATCTGAGGTCATGACATCACTGATTTTCTTATCCATGTTTTTTTCAAATCTTAAATCACGATTTGTAACAATTCCAATCAGTTTACCATGTTTATCTACAATTGGAATACCGCCAATACTGTACTCCCTCATACAATTTAAAGCATCGTTGACTGTCTCATGTTTGGAAAGTGTTATTGGATCTAGAATCATTCCTGATTCAGATCTTTTTACACGTCTAACCTTATCACTCTGATCGTCAATAGATAAATTTTTGTGAATCACACCAATTCCTCCCTCTTGTGCGATAGCAATAGCCATTTTACTTTCAGTTACTGTATCCATAGCGGCTGATACAATTGGCACTTTTAATTTTAAATTTTTTGAGAATTTTGAATGAAGATTAACTTCACTAGGAAGTACTTCCGAATATGCAGGGACTAATAGAACATCATCAAATGTGAGACCTGTTTCAACAAATTTTGGTTTTGAAGTACTCATGCAACTAAAAATTAATTGCACACAAAGATAACAATTTAATATTAGTAGAGATATTTATAAAAATTAATTGTGAATTAAATTTTAATAAGATGTCCAAGAAAAACAAAGCATTCCATCCTTAGCACTTTCAGGATGAGGGCAGTTATTCTTTTTAAAATTCAAACAACTTAAACAATCAGACATTTTAGAAAAAGCTTTTTTTATACTGTGATCATCACAAACATTATCAATTTGAACAGAAAGATTATGTTTTGAACAATTGAGGGCACTTTCTAAACTTTCACAATTTAAACAAGTATTTACTGATTTTATCATAACTTCAAATATATGCTGAATTAAATTTAGAAACAATATAAATTACTTTCTATCAATTGGTTGTGTAAAATAGTTTTCACAATTTGAATCAAACTTTATTAAATCCTCCTTATTAAAGCTAACAAATAATTCACAACCAACTTTAAATGAATTCTTGGTGAAAAGAGTCCATTTTTGATTAAAAAATGTAGCAGATATTTGAAATTCTTTCCCAACAAATGAGGATTTTTCAACAACTCCTTTGTAATCGGAGGAATTTACAATATTTATATTCTCAGGTCTTAAATAAAACTTTTTTCCATTAACATTTAAAAGATTGAGATCACCTAAAACCTTGGCACAATAACAGTTAGAAGGATTGCAATAAATATTAAATGGCTCATCATACTGTTGCAAGACACCAGCTTTAAAAATTAAAATTTTATCAGCAATTGCAAAACTCTCTTTAATGTCATGTGTTACTAGAATAGTTGTTATGCCTGCATTCTTTATGATATTATAAATTTCATTTTTGATCTGCAATTTAATGTTTGAATCAAGGTTACTAAATGGTTCATCAAGCAAAAGAAGATCAGGTTCTCTAATTATAGCTCTTGCGATTGAGACTCTTTGTTGTTCACCACCAGACAATTCATGCGGAAAGCTTTTTATTAATTTTTTAAGCCCAGTTAAATCTAGCACGTTTTTTAACTTTTCTTGAGAGTTATCATTTAAATTAAATGTTATATTATCAATTAC
>NTKN01000017.1 GCA_002457715.1 Cryomorphaceae bacterium MED-G14 | reverse complement strand
ATTTGCAACATTTATGCTAATAGTTTTTGGTGGAATTGCAGGGTTTATTCCAGCAAGAAGAGCAGCAAAAATAAAACCCATTGAAGCTTTAAACGATAAATAATTGAATACTCTATTTCAAAAAGATACTTGGCAAGAAATTTTTGGTTCCATTGAAAAAAATAGAACTAGAACTATCATTACCATGATTGGTGTTCTTTGGGGAATTTTCATTTATATTACTCTTGCAGGTGCTTCTAAGGGATTGGATAATGGATTTGAAAAAGCGTTTGCATCAATTTCATCCAATAGTTTATTTATTTGGGCTCAGCAAACATCATTGCCTTATGGAGGATATAAAGCAAGGAGACAGATTAGATTAACAACAAATGATGTTGATATAATTAAAAAGAAAGTTCCATCGATTGAATATATAGCTCCAAGAAATGTAGCTGGAGTATTTGGATCAGCAGGTGGAAATGTAGTAAGAGGTGCTAAAACTGGTACATATACAGTTTATGGCGATTATCCTGAGTATATTAAAATTGCCGTTACAAAGGTTTTTGATGGTGGAAGATTTATTAATCAAGCCGATATGGATCAAAAAAGAAGAGTAGCTGTTATTGGAGAAAGAACTTTACTTGAATTGTTTGAAGAGGATGAGAATCCAATTGGAGAATATATCAATATTAATAATGTTTCATTTAAAGTCATTGGAGTCCATCAATTTAGACAGGGTGGTGGTTTTGGTGACGATGGAGATATATATATACCGTTTGCTACATATAAAGACTTATTTAATACAGGAAAATATGTAGGATTTTTTATGATGTCTGCATTTCAAGATGCTGATGTTGTTGAGGTTGAAAAAGAGGTTAAGCTTGTTCTTAAAGATATTCATAAAATCGATCCTAAGGATGATCAAGCACTGGGTGGATTTAATTTAGGAGAGGTATTTAAAAAAACATTGAAATTTGCGGATGGACTAACATTCCTTTCTTTAGTTGTTGGAATAGCAACAATTCTAGCAGGTGTGATAGGTATCGGTAACATATTACTAATTTCAGTAAAAGAAAGAACAAAAGAAATTGGTATTAGAAGAGCTATGGGCGCTAGACCTAGTCAAGTAAGGACACAAATTTTAATTGAGTCTGTATTTTTAACGGTTCTTGCTGGAATAATTGGAATTATATTAGGTACATTAATTTTATTTGCCATTAATATGGCAACTCAAGATTTAACTGATTTCCCATATTCAAATCCTACTGTACCACTTGAATATATTTTTGGTGCCTTATCTATGATGATAATTCTTGGCACTTTAATAGGTTTAATACCTGCTCAAATAGCAGTTAAAGTTAGACCCATAGAAGCATTAAGAGAAGAATAAATAAAATAATAATTAATGATATGAAATATTTAAAATACATCGGAATTGCAGTTTTAGTTCTAGGGTTCATGTTTTCAATGGCCTATTACATAAAAACAAATAGTAGATCTGCAATTACTTATGAAACAGAAATATTAAGCTATGAGACAATTGAAGAAAAAATTGTTGCAACTGGAAGTGTAATTCCTGAGGATGAGGTCAATATAGTTCCACAGATTAGTGGAATATTAGATGAAATTTATGTTGAAGAAGGTGATGAAGTTAATGAAGGTGACTTGTTAGCAAAAATTAAAGTTGTTCCCAATGAGCAAGCGTTGAATAGTGCTGAGGGAAGAGTTAAAACATTGAGAATTATATTAAATAATTCAAAGAAGGAATTTGACAGAAATAAAAAATTATTTGATAAAGGTGTTATTTCAGAACAAGAGTTTAATAGTATTGAGCTTAGATATAATCAAGATGCTCAAAATCTGGATAATGCGATGTCAGATTTACAGATTATTAAATTAGGTTCAATTGATGGTTCAGCTGCAACAAATACTATAGTTAGATCTACTGTAAAAGGTACTGTCCTTGTTGTACCAGTTAAGGAGGGAGATCAAGTAATCGAAGCAAATACATTTAACCCAGGAACAACTATTTCAACAGTTGCTGATTTAAGTAAAATGATATTTGAAGGAATGGTTGATGAGGGAGAAGTTGGAAAGCTATCTGTTGGACTCCCGTTGAAAATTTCTTTAGGAGCTATCGAGGATAAGGAATACGATGCAAAATTAACCTTGATATCACCAAAAGGAGTTGATGTTGCTGGAGCCATTCAATTCAAAATTGAAGGTGAAGTTTATTTGGATGATGAGTTTATAGTTAGAGCAGGATATAGTGCAAACGCATCTATAGTTACTGATATTAAAGAAAATGTTTTAGCAATAAATGAAGCCTTAATCCAATATGATAATAAATCAAAAAAACCATTTATTGAAGTTCAAATTGCTGATCAAAAATTTGAGAGAAGAGATATTGAAATAGGTGTTTCAGATGGTGTATATGCTGAAATTTTAAGTGGAGTAACTGAAAAAGATAATATTAAAGTTTGGAATAAAACAGAACCATTAAAAAGAAATACTGATGCTGGTGAAGATGCAGTAATTGATTAATATTTAATTATGAGAAAAATTATTTTAATTATAATCCTTTTGTTTTCAATTAAGTCACAATCTCAAGACTTATGGACTTTGGAGGAATGTGTAAATAGAGCACTTAACGAAAATATTTCAATAAAGCAATCGGAGTTAGATTATTTGGATTCTGAAATTTCAAGAAAGACTGCTATTGGAAATTTTTTACCTAATCTAAATATTGGAAGTTCACATTCATGGAATGTAGGATTAAATCAAAATATTACAACAGGTTTATTAGAAAATGTAACAACACAATTTAGTTCAATGAATCTTAGTATGAATATTGATATTTTGAACGGATTAAAGAATATAAAACAATTACATTTAGCAAATCTTTCTATCCTTGCTAATCAATATCAGTTAGCTGATATGAAAGAAAACATCTCACTTTTGGTTGCTAATTCTTTTTTACAGATTTTATTTAATAAAGAAATTTTAAAAGTTCAAAAATTACAGTTAGAAATTTCAAAAAGTGAAGTTGAAAGAGCAAATGAACTTGTTAAAAATGGCGTAATCCCTAGAGGTGACTTATTTGAGTTTGAAGCAAACTTAACAAGTGTAGAAAAATCAGTAATTGATGCTGAAAATAGTCTAAAGCTTGCAAAAATATCACTTGCTCAACTTTTACTAATTGAAGATTATGAAACTTTTGATATTGTTGATAATGAATATCAGCTTAACATTTCTAATATATTAGACAAATCTCCAAAAGAAATTTTTGCTTATGCAGTTGAAAATAAAACCGAAATTAAAATTGCTGAGACAAATCTTGAAATAGCTAAAAAATCATTAGAGTTTAATAAAAGTTTTCTTCAACCAAGATTATCTGCATTTTATTCTTTCAGTACTAGAATAGCATATAGTGATAGATTAATGAGAACAGGCGAACTGAACTATGTACCAATTGGTATTGTAGAAAATACTAATCAACGTGTTCTTGCACCAGTTCAAGGGACTAAAATTATTCCTCCAAAATCATTTGCTGATCAGTTTGATATTAACAAAGGTCAAAATTATGGATTAAGTTTATCCATACCAGTTCTGAATGGTTTTTCTACTAGATCAAATGTTAATAGGAGCAAAGTAAATGTTAAAAGAAGTGAGAATTTACTTTTCCAAAGAAAGTTAGACTTGGAAAATACTATAAATCAGGCTTACAGTGATGCTTACGGATCATTAAAAGCTTATGAGGCTTCAAAGAAGTCATTAGATTCAAGAAAATTATCATTTGAATATGCTAAAGAAAAACTTAATATAGGTATTTTGAACCCTTATGAATATAGCCAGGCTAAGCAGAGATTTGAGTCTGCTCAATCTGATTTGATAAGATCAAAATTTGATTTAATTTTTAAATTAAAAGTTTTAGAATTTTATTTTGGAGTCCCTGTAAACCTTGATTAAATGTCATTAATATTAAATATTGAAACTTCAAGTACCAATTGCTCAGTTTCTATTTCAAAAAATGGAAAGTTAATTGATTACATTGAAAAAAATTCATCTAATTTTTCTCACTCTCAAAAATTACACATTTTTATTTCTGAAATCACAGAAAAAAATAAAATAAGTCTTAAAAATTTTGATGCTGTAAGCGTGGGCATTGGTCCTGGATCATATACTGGACTAAGAATTGGGCTTGCTGCTGCAAAGGGGATATGCTATGCTTTAGATATTCCCTTAATTTCCATTTCCTCATTGGAAAACCTAATCACAAATATTGATTTTAATGGAATATTAATTTCAACAATTGATGCGAGAAGAGATGAGGTGTATTCGTGTATTTACAATAATAAAAAAGAAATTATTAGAGAAGAAATGCCTGAAATTATTAATTCAAAATCCTTTTTAAATTATTCAGTTGATGAAAAAATCTTGATTGTTGGGAATGGTCAATTTAAATGTAAAGAATTAATTGAATTTAATTCTAATTTTAATTGGAATGAAAAGATTTTAATACCTTCAGCTGCAAATATGGGTAAAATAGCCCATAAAAAATATATCAATAATGCTTTTGAGGATATTGCTTATTGTGAGCCAAAATATCTTAAAGAGTTTAAATCCAATAACGGTTAACCATTAATTGCAACCACATTTGAAATTTTTCCAGGAAGCTCATTTTTTAGCATAGTTTCAATACCATTTTTGAGAGTAATAGTTGAGGATGGACATCCACTACAAGCACCTTGTAAAATAACATTGACCTCTTGAGTATTTTTATCATAGGATTGAAAAAGGATATTTCCACCGTCAGATGCTACAGCGGGTTTAATTTGAGTTTCAATTAATTCTGAAATTTTTAAAGAAATTTCGTCAAGATTTTTTACTTCTATAGCTTTGTTAGTCGATTTATTTTTATCGATTTTAGAATCAATTAATTCATTACCATCTTTAATAAAGGACAGAATAAATTCTCTTATTTCCATTGTATGATTTTCCCAGCTATAATCTTCTTTGATTGTAATTGATATAAAATTTAAATCAATATAAACTTCACTAATAAAATCATGAAGAAATAATGCTTTTGCAATATTACAGTGTTCAGTTTCATCTATTTTTTTAAACTCGTGAGAAACATTAACTAATCTTTTATTGCATACAAATTTCATAACTGAGGGATTCGGAGTACTTTCCGCGTAGATTGTAATAGCATTCATATTGCCTGAATAAATCACTCCTCCTTTATTTAAATAATTTTCAATCTGTTCTATAACATCGTCTTGAACCTCCTCCCAACTTAAAAAATCAAGCTTTTCAATAATTAGTAAATGTTTATCTAGTGTAACAGACTTAATGAAGGGAAGAAAAAATAATTGTTTTATTAATGGGAATTGATTTAAATCAGAATTTTCATCCAATTCTACTCTTTTTTCATGAATGACATTTTCAGATGATAGTACAAGAACATTCTTGTCTTCAGATTGTAAAATTTCCAATATATAATTCATAACTAAACCATTAAAATTTCAAATTTATTATTTAATAAACTATTCAAGACATTTTTATCTCCATTTGTATAAAATAATTTTTTTGATTTTTCAGTACCAGAATTTATCAAATTAGATTTTATTAAAACTCTTTCAGTTTGAAGAGCTACTGCTTCACTACATTCAACAATATTAATAGATTCATTAATAATTTTCTTGATTGACTCTTTAATTAAAGGGTAATGGGTACATCCTAAAACTAATTTGTCAATATTATTTTCTAACATTGGATTAAGGTACTCTTTTAATAAAGAATCAATTTTAGAGCCAGAGTATATTCCTTTTTCAATTAATTCAACCAATCCTAATCCATGTTGTTCAATAATCTCAACATTCTGACCATGAATATTGGATGTTTTTTCAAATAAACTACTTCCAAGTGTACCTTTTGTTGCTAAGACTCCAATTTTACCTGTTTTTGTATTTAATGCTGCAGGCTTTATAGCTGGTTCAATTCCAATAAAAGGTAAATCATAGCTTTTTCTCAAAAAATTTATTGAATTAGTTGTCGCTGTATTACATGCAACAACAATAAGTTTACATTTTTCATTGATTAAAAATTCGACATTTTCTTTGGATATATTTATTAATTCATCATTAGTTTTTTTTCCATATGGTGAATTTTTAGAGTCAGCTAAGTAAATTGTATTCTCATTTGGCAATAATCTATTTACGGATTCCCAAATTGTAATTCCACCTATTCCTGAATCAAAAAAACCTATAGAGTTATTATTCATGCAAAAAAAAACTATCTATATTTTTATAGATAGTTTAATTTAGTTTGTTAAATATTTTAAAATATTAAAATCCTAATTCCTTTTTAACCTCAGCTAAAAGATCTTTACCATCAGATAAAATAAGTGCTCCACCCGGAGTTGCATCAATAACGTAGTCAAATCCTTGTTCTCTAGCTACTTTTTGAATAGCTGCTCGCGCCTTTTCTACAAGAGGTCTTAAAAGATCAGCTTGTTTTTGTTGAATATCTTGAGCAGCTGTTTGTTGATATTGCTGGATGTTTTGTTCCATTCCTTGAAGCTCTTTTGCTCTTGCTTGATTAGTTACCTCAGTTTGATTTTGGGTATCAGCAGAGTAAGTTTGTAATTTTGTTTGATACTCTTTCATTGATGCTTCAATTTCAGATTGATAAGTTTTTTGAAGTTTTTCAATCTGAGCTTGCGCTTCAAGAACTTCAGGCATTTCACTAATTAAAGCTTGAGAATCAATGTGAGCAACATTACTTTGAGCATTACTAATTGAACCAAAAACTAAAAAAAGTACTATTGTAAATAACTTTAAATATTTCATATTATTTTTTATTTTTTCTTGCATTAATTATACTGTCTCTTTTTTTTTGAAGAGATATTTTTTTTAACTCTCTAATTTTTAATATTGAATCCCTTCTTTTTTCTTTAATTTCATCATCAAAATTCATCTGAAGATTTTCAATTTTTTCTTGTCTTAAAATACTTTTTAAAACCAGCTCGCTAATATCGTATTTTTTTTCCGAATATAACATAATTATCGCAGAGGATTTGTCGAAAATAAAATCAAATTTATTTTTATCAGCAATTTTTTGAACTGCTTCAAGTACCTCATCTTGAATAGGTTGGATTAATATTTTTTCTTGAATTATCCAGTCACCTTCGGGGCCAAATCTCTTTTGTTTATATTCTTCAAGTTCACTTTTTTCAAAGTTAATTTCTTCTTTTAATTCATTAAATATTGGCGTAGTTAATAAAGGTCTTTTGATTTCCAGTTCTTCGTATTTTTTTTCAATTTCCTTTTGAGTTTTTTCAATTTCTCTTCTCCATTTATTAAGTTTTAATGAATATTCTTGATTTGCTTGTTTGAAATCATCAAAATTTTCTAAAATATAGTCCATATTGACATACCCAACTCTTAAAGGTTTTTGAGAAAATGAAGTGACACCAATACTTAAAATAATTAATGAATAGATTAATTTTATTTGACTATTTTCATTTTTGAAAAACATAATTAATTATATAGTTAAAATTGTTGTCCGATAACAAAGTGTGTTTCCCAACCGTTAGGGCTCAAATCTGAGGGATTAGTATTATCAAGTCCATAAGCAAAATCAATACCTAGAAGTCCAAAAGCGGGCATAAAGATTCTTAATCCAAAACCCATAGATCTTTTAGAATTAAAAGGATTGAATTCTCTAAAATTATCATATCCTTGACCAGCTTCAAGAAAAGTTAGGCCAAATATTGATGCTGCAGGTTTTAGTGTGATTGGATATCTTAGCTCGAGTGAAAATCTGTTATAAATGGTAGATCCATTTACGCTAGACAGTGATTGATTTGGATATCCTCTTAAGCTAATCATTTCTCTTCCGTCCATGGCATATTGAGACATTCCATCTCCACCAAGAAAAAATCTATCAAATGGGATTACCCCTCTGTCATTATCATATGCGCCAATAAAGCCAAATTCGGTATGAGCTCTAAGAACTAATTTTTCAATTAATCTAGTATACCAAGTTCCCTTAAATTTTATTTTATAAAATTCTAACCACTTGAATCTCTCCTGGTCAATTTTAGCTTGGTCTGGATTTCCATCACCATCTTGAAATTTTTCAAGTTCACCTAAATTAGCATAATCAACTCCATTCCAAAGAGAATATGGAAGAGTGAATCTTGCCGATAAAAGAAATTCAGATCCTCCAAGCGGAAATATAGGGTTGGTAAATGTGTTATTTCTTGAAAGTGCTACTGTATAAGAAACGTTATTTGATTTTCCTTCACCAAAAGTAAATAATCCAGTGTAATAATTGTTTAAATTATAATATTGATAAGATAGAGATTGAGAAAGTAAGAAATAATCATCTGGTACTCTGAGTCTTTTTGCTAGACCGATAGTAGCACCTGTTACTTCAAATGATTGACTTTTATCAACCCTCCCAGTAAAAAAATTATATCTGTATTGTTTTGTATGTGAAAATGATGTAGAAAATTGAACAGGTTGCTTACCACCAAACCATGGATCTGAAAGAGAAAAACTGTAAACGCGATAAAATCTATTTGCTTGTAATCTTAGTGATAGTGCTTGGCCATCACCCATTGGGACTGGTTTCCATGCATCTTTATTTTTTAAATTTTTTAATGAAAAGTTATTAAATGATAGACCCAAAGTTCCAATAAATCCACCACCACCATATCCGCCTTGAAGTTCAACTTGGCTAGCAGATTTTTCTACTAATCCATATTCAATATCAACTGTTCCAGCATTTGGATCAACATTCTTGAAGTCAGGACTTATTTGTTCTGGATCAAAAAAACCTAACTGACCTAGTTCTCTGACAGTCCGTACTATTTTATCTTTACTGTATAATTCACCTGGTTTTGTTCTCAATTCCCGATAAATTACATTATCATTTGTTCTATCATTACCAACAACAGAAATTTTATTAAAATATGCAGGCTTTCCTTCATTTATTCTTATTTCAAAATTGATTGTATCATTTTCAGCAGAAATTTCTACAGGATTAATTGTAGAAAATAAATATCCATTATTTTGATATAAATTAGTTATATCTTCACCATCAGGTTTAGAATCATCAGCAATTCGCTTTTTTAATAAAACACCATTATAAGTATCACCTTTATATAAACCTAAAGCCCTAGAAAGTAATTCGTCAGAATAAACACTGTTACCAAGGAAATTTATTTCACCAAAATAATACTTATTACCTTCATTAATTTGAATATTAAGATCGATTTTATTTTTATCCACTAAAACAGAATCAGTAATTATTCGTGCATCTCTATATCCTCTTTCCTTATAATAATCTACTAAAGCTGTCAGATCATTTTTATAGTCCTCTTCTATAAATTTAGATTTTTTCCAAAACCTTCCAGGTAGTTTGGTTTTGGTTTTTTTCATTTGTTTCTTAAGTTTTTTTGAATTAATTATTTCATTTCCAGTAAAATTGATTGAGCTAATTTTTACTCTATCACCCAAATCAATATTGATTAACATCTTTTCATTATTAATTCCAACAGTATCGGGTTTTGTATCGATGTAAACTTTAGTATTCAGAAATCCATTTTTTTTGTACTTGTTTACAATATAATTTTTAGTAGTTTCTATAAAGTTTTCAGTAATTTTTTGACCTTTTTTAATTTCTATATCATCAACTATAGTTTCTTTCTTTGATTTTCTTAGTCCTGTTATTGTAAATTCAGAGAGAGATGGTAATTCTTTAATACTAATTTCAATATTTGCCTTTTCACCTTCAACTTTTGTGAGATAAAAATTTATATCGCTAAAAAGTTCAAGTTTCCAAAGTTTATTTATAACCTGACTAATTTCTTCGCCAGGTATTCTAATATTCTGACCTTTAGATAAACCAGTATATGCTATGACAGTTTGTTCATTAAAGCTTTTGAGTCCTGAAACTTTTATCTCATTAATTGTATAAAAATTACCCTTTTGATAGTCTATTTCTTGGCTAAATGATAAAAAGCCATTTAAAATTAATAATATACCAACTAAAAGTTTATAATTTAACTTTTCCAAACCTTCTTGTTCTTTTTTGATAATCAATTATAGCTTTTAAAAAATGTTCTTTTTTGAAATCAGGCCATAAAACATCCTGAAAATTTAACTCAGCATAAGAAATTTGCCAAAGAAGAAAATTACTTAATCTAAATTCACCACCAGTCCTAATCAAAAGATCCACATTTTTTGAGTTACAAGTGTAAAGATGATCATTTATTGTGTTTTCATCAATGTTTTCTTGAGAAATTATATTTTTTTTAACTTTATTAGAGATTAACTTTGTAGCTCTAATAATTTCTTGTTTTGCTCCATAACTAACAGCTAAATTTAAATTTAAACCATTATTATTATTAGTTTTTTCAACACCATTTAATAACTTATCTCTTGTGTTTTTTGGTAGTAGATCTAAATTTCCAATTACATTAAGTTTAATATTGTTTTCTTGAATATTAGGTAGCTCTTTTTCAATTGTGTTTGATAATAAACTCATAAGAGCATTAACTTCATTTTTGGGTCTATTCCAGTTTTCAATTGAAAATGTATATAAAGTCAATGTTTTAATTCCTAGTTCGATAGAAATATCCAATGACTCACGAACTGAATTTATTCCAGTATTATGTCCAAAAAATCTTTCTTTATTTAATTTTCTAGCCCATCTTCCATTACCATCCATAATTATTGCTACATGATTAGGAATATTAGAGTAATCTATCTTATCGATTAAAGTATTATGGACAGTAGCACTCATAGTTTCCAAAAATATAGGTTAATGTGAAGCCAGTGAAAACATACCAATCTTGACTCAAATTACCTCCAAAAGATTTCTGCGAATATAGCTCATAATCTTTAAATCTTTTAGGATAACTTCCATCTAAATTTTCAGTAAAAGATTGATTCGCTGTAATTTCAAACCCCAATGCAAAACTTTTTAGTGGTTTAATTTTATAACCAACAGAAATGGGAATTGAAAAAGTATTATGCTTTGCAAAAGATTGAGCTTTATTTATTCCTTCTGGATAAAATAAATCATCAAATCTAAAGTATGAAATTCCAGACCTAATGTAGAATGTATGTTGAAATTCGTCTGATTTAGTGTCATAATCATTAAAATTAAATTCTAAACTTAAATTTAATTCTTCAATTTTATTACTAAACCATTTACCACGTTGTTTTCTGTAGTTTGATGATCCTGACCAATAATCACTTGAATGTATTTTAGCTATATTAAATCCAAACCTACCAGCTAACCTATTGGATAGATTCTTTTTGTATAAAATTCCGACCACATAGTCTGTTCTTCCAGGTTTATCTTTAGTGTAATTTTGTTTATTTAATGGGTTAATATAAGTCGTGGGTCCAACATCACCTATGTAATTAGTCCCCCCAAAAAAAACACCAATTTCATTGTTTTGACCATTTAAATCTTGAAATATTAAAATGAATAACAATAAAAAAAATTGACTAAGAAATCTCATAAATTAATTTCTTTTGTCTTTTCCCCAAAGTAATTTATCTTTCAGTGTTTTATAAAAATTGTAGTTATTTATACTAGCAACTTGTATATCAAAATTAGACTTTTCAACAAAAATTTTAGTTTCATTTTTTATAGTAAAAATTTTTGCATCAATTGAAAGCAAATGAAATTCTTCTCTTCCTGAAACACTGATTTCAATTTTAGTTGAGTCAGAAATGACTAGTGGTCTTGCATTAAGATTGTGAGGTGAAATTGGAGTTAAAACAAATGAATTACTAGACGGTGAAATTACCGGACCACCACAACTTAATGAATATCCGGTTGATCCTGTTGGTGTTGATACAATTAAACCATCAGACCAATAGGAATTTACATAGGTTCCATCTAAACTTGTTTTAACATTTATCATCGAAGTGGTATCTTTTCTAACAACGCTAATTTCATTTAGTGCATATGGAAATGAATTTACAGGAATACATTTATTTTCTGAAGATACTTTTAAAATAGATCTTTTCTCTATATTAAATTTTTTCTTAAAAATTTTAGTCAATGATTTTTCCAAATTTTCTTTTTTTGTAGATGCTAAAAAACCCAACCTTCCAGTATTAACTCCAATAATTGGGAGATTTAAATTTCTAACAAACTCAATTGATCTGAGAAATGTTCCATCGCCACCAATACTAATAAATAAATCAAAACTTTTATCTAGATCATCGTAATTTTTAAAAAAAGAAAAATTATTAGCATTTATTTTACATTGACTTAAATTGTTATGAACAAAAAAATTGCAATTTTGAGCATCTTTATGAATAAGAATAGATTGTAGTACATTTTTAACGTCGTGGTTTATTTCTTGTGAAAAGATGGCTATTTTCATTTCAGTTATATTCTACAAATTAACTAAAAATTATAGTGTTAATCTTTATTAACTAATTATTTTTGTAATCCAAATTATGATTAAGCTAAGCGTTAATATTAATAAAATTGCAACATTGAGAAACGCAAGAGGAGGGAATAATCCAAATTTACTCAAAATGGCTGAAGACATTCAAAGATTTGGCGCAGACGGGATAACAATTCACCCTAGGCCTGATGAAAGACATATTCGTTATAAAGACGCTATTGATTTAGGCAAATCAGTTTATAAGGAATTCAATATTGAAGGAAATCCAATTGATAAATTTATAGATTTGGTTATGCTTATTAAACCAACTCAAGTTACGTTAGTTCCTGATGACATCAATGCTATTACATCAAATTCAGGCTGGAATACAAAAAAACATTGGAATTATCTTAAATCAGTTATAGATGAGTTTAAGAAAGCTCAAATCAGAACATCAATTTTTGTTGATCCTAATTTAGAAATGGTAGAATATGCCAAGAAAACAGGGACTGATAGAATTGAATTATATACTGAAGAATTTGCAAAAAAGTATGAAATGGGTGAATTAAGTTCAATTGAAGCTTATTCTGCATGTTCAAGTTTAGCTAATGAATTAGAAATTGGAGTAAATGCCGGCCATGATTTATCACTTCAAAATATTGAGTTTTTTGCTAAAAAAATGCCTTATTTGGAGGAAGTTTCAATTGGTCACGCTTTAATAAGTGAATCAATCTATTTGGGAATAGACAATGTAATAAACCTATACATTGATAAATTAAATAGATGATTATTAATAGTAGAGTATTTGGAAAATCAGATAACAAGCTAATAATTTTACATGGATTTTTAGGTTCATTAGATAACTGGATAACAATTGCAAAAAAAATTTCAGATTTAGATTTTGAAGTTCACATAGTAGATCAAAGAAACCATGGAAAAAGTTTTCATTCTGAAAATCATAGTTATGAATTAATGGCTCTTGATTTAAGAAATTATATTGAGCATTTTCATTTCGACAAAGCTTCCATTATTGGTCATTCAATGGGTGGAAAAACAGCTTGTTATTTCGCTCTCAATCATTCAAATATGGTTGATAAATTAATTATTGTTGACATACTTCCAATCAAATATAAAAAAGATTATAATTTAATATTTAGAGCTTTAAGTACAATTGATTTAAACTCAATTTCAAATAGATTTGATATTGATAATCATTTAAAAAAGTTCTTTAAGGACAAGTTATTTATTTCTTTTCTTTCAAAAAATTTAGTCAGATCTAAAGATGGCAGCTTTAGATTTAAATGCAATTTATCGTCCCTCATTAATAATATTGACAACATATTAGATCAGATAAATTCAAATATTTTTTATGAAGGAAAAACTTTTTTTATCAAAGGCTTAAATTCTGATTATATTACTGATGAAGGATTAAAAAGAACAAAAATGTTATTTCCCAACTATAATTTAATTCCCGTGGAAGAAGGAGGTCATTGGTTACATCATGAAAAGCAAAAAGATTTCTTTAATATTTGTAAAGAACTTTTAACAACTTGATTTGTTGCCATAGAAAAGAAAAAAGGCTATTTTTGGGGCCAATTTTTAATTATGAGTATTTCCATTAAAGAACTTAATAAACAAATTTCACTAATTAGCTTAGATATTAAAAAAAATGAATATGATGAAAAGGTGAAGTCAACGTTAAATGATTACAGAAAGAAAGCAAATATCCCTGGCTTCAGAAAAGGATTTGTCCCATTAGGTTTAATAAAAAAACAGTACGAAATACCTGTTAAAGTTGATGAAATAAACAAATTGGTCCAGTCTAAATTAACTCAATTTATAACTGAAAAAAATCTTTCTTTATTGGGTACACCGATACCTATTGATAATGAGAAAATTGACTGGAGAGATGATGATATATCATTAAATTTCGAAATTGCTAAAACACCAGAGTTTAAATTGAATTATAAACTAAAAAAGAGTATAGTCAATTATAAAATCATTGCTGATAAAAGTATGGTCGAAAATCAAATTGAGTCTATACAAAATCAATATGGTAAACTAATTTCTTTGTCCAAGATTGAAAAACACTCAAATCTAGTTGTAATAATTAGTAATGATGACATCGACTTAAATAAGCAAATTAATATTTCATCTGAAAGACTTTCAAAAAAATCATTTGATTTAATTTCTAAATTAAAAATTGGAGATTCTATTAGTCTTGATACTGATAAAATATTTAAAGTTAAAGGTGATTTAGAAGCTCTTTCTGGAATTGAAAAAGAAAAAATTGAATCAATCAGTAAAGTTAATTTTGAAATAAAAGAGTTTAATAAAACAGAAAAAGCTAAGTTAGAAAAATCTTTATTTGATAAAATTTATAAAGAAAATACACCTAAGAATCAAACAGAATTTAAAGCGAGAGTTAAAGAAGAAATTGAAAAACAATTTATTAATCAATCAGATCAAAAATTTTTAAATGACGTTACTGATGAACTTATAACATCTTTAATAATTGATCTACCTGAAGATTTTATAAAAAAATTAATTAAGATAAATTCTAAGGATCCATTAACGGATGAAGACATTAATAAGGAATACGATAACTCTAAAAAAGGATTAAAATATCAATTAATTGAATCAAAATTATTAGAGGATAATGACATAAAAATTGATCATTCAATGATTAAAGATTTTACTGAAAAATCAATTAAAAATCAAATGATTGCTTATGGTCAGCCTCAACCAAAAAAAGAGGATTTAGATAAAATTTCATCTAGAATTTTATCAAATGAAGAGGAAGTTAAAAGAATGACTAATCAGTTAATTAGTGAAAAGTTAATTTCAGTTTATAAGGAAAAAATAAATAAAAAAGTTAAAGAAATAACTTACGAAAAGTATATAGAACTTGCTTACAAGAAAAATGATTAAATTTAATTTATGAATTACTCTGAAGAATTTAAAAAGTTTGCCATAAAACATCAAGGCGTTAACTCGTTATACTATGATCAGATTGTTAGTAGTATGACACCATATATTATTGAAGAAAGACAACTTAATGTTGCTCAAATGGATGTTTTTTCCAGATTAATGATGGATAGAATTATTTTTTTAGGTACAGCAATAAATGATTCAATTGCAAATATTATTCAAGCTCAACTTTTATTTTTAGAGAGTACTGATAAGGAAAAAGATATTCAAATATATATTAATTCACCTGGGGGATCCGTTTATGCAGGTCTTGGAATTTATGATACAATGCAATTTATTGGCCCTGATGTTGCAACAATTTGTACCGGGATTGCTGCATCTATGGCTGCAGTATTGCTTTGTTCTGGTGAAAAAGGTAAAAGATCAGGCTTAACACACTCTAGAGTTATGATACATCAGCCTCTTGGTGGAGCTCAAGGTCAGGCTTCTGATATTGAAATTACTGCTAGAGAAATTGGAAAGTTAAAAAAAGAATTGTACGAAATCATAGCAAAACATACCGGTCAAAAATATGATAAAGTTCATGCCGATTCAGATAGGGATTATTGGATGAAAGCAGTTGAAGCCAAGAAGTATGGTATGATTGATGAGGTACTTATCAAAAATTAGATTATGTCTGATGAAAATTTATCTTGCTCATTTTGTGGAATAAGTAAAGTACAAACTAAAATTCTTGTAGCTGGAGAAGATGCCCATATTTGTGATCAATGTATAGAACAAGCTTATTCTATTCTTAATCATCAGACACAAATTAAAGAAATTAACTCTGTCAAAAACGATATATCACATTTAAATCCAAAATTGATTAAGAAATTCTTGGATGATTATGTCGTTGGTCAGGAATATTCTAAAAAAGTGATTTCTGTTTGTGTGTATAATCATTACAAGAGAATTAATCATGAAACTTTAGATGATAGTCTTGAAATTGAAAAAAGTAATGTGATAATTGCCGGACCAACAGGAACTGGAAAAACATTAATAGCAAAAACTATTGCTAAGATGTTAGATGTTCCAATAGCAATTGTTGATGCTACTGTTTTAACTGAGGCAGGTTACGTCGGTGAAGATGTAGAAAATATTTTAACAAGACTTTTACAAGCTGCAGATTATAATATTGAAAAAGCTGAAAAAGGAATAATTTTTATTGATGAAATTGATAAAATTTCAAGAAAATCAGAAAATCCATCAATTACCAGAGACGTGTCTGGAGAAGGTGTTCAACAAGCATTATTAAAGTTAATGGAGGGAACTATAGTAAACGTCCCCCCTAAAGGAGGAAGAAAACATCCAGATCAAAATTTCATTAAATTAAATACATCTAATATATTGTTTATTGCAGGTGGAGCCTTTGATGGAATTGAAAGAATAATCAACAGAAGATTAAACATGAGTTCTGTTGGATTTAAAAATTCAGAATTAAAAGCTAAAATTGATGATAGTACAATTATTTCAAATATAAAGCCTAATGATCTTAAAGACTTTGGTTTAATACCTGAGATATTAGGTCGTTTACCCGTACTAACTTATATGCTTGAACTAGATGCAAATACTTTGAGAAATATTCTAACAGAACCAAAAAATGCTCTTACAAAACAATACATACGTCTTTTCGAAATAGACAATATTGAACTTACTTTTACAAATCAAGCTTTAGATTATATAGTAGAAAAAGCTGTTGAATTTAAACTTGGAGCCAGGGGACTTAGGTCTATATGTGAAACAATTTTAATTGATGATATGTTTAATTTACCTGGATCAAAAACAAATAAACTAATAGTTGATAAGAATTACATAGAATCAAAAATAGATGGAACTAATTTTACAAATCTAAAAGAAGCTTCTTAATTTATTGAAAGTAATTCCTCAAAGAAATTTCTGTCATTTGATAATCTAGGCACTTTATTTTGTCCACCTAATTTGTTTTTCATTTTTAACCAGTCATAAAATAAGTTTTTTCTTGCTATATATAATTTAGGAATGTCTAATGTTATGTTTTTAAACCTCTTTGCTTTATAGTCACTATTAACTTTTTGGATTTCATAATCTATATCTTCAATAAATTTTTTAAAATTTTTTGGTTCTTTTGAAAATTCAATAATCCATTCATGTTTACCTTTTTTTCCAGATTTCATGAATTTAGGAGCAACAGTATAATCAATAATTTTGCATTCATGAATTTTTATGACCTGTTCAAGTGCATTTTCAACATTATCTATAATTACTTCCTCACCAAAAGTATTTATATAATTTTTTGTTCTTCCAGAAACAATAATTCTGTAAGGATTTAAAGAAGTAAACTTGACAGTATCGCCAATTTTATATCTCCAAAGACCTGAATTAGTAGTTATCAGCAAAGCATAGTTAATTCCTAATTCAACTTGAGATAAATCAATTATTTTTTCTTTTTTGCTACCATTATCTATTGAAATAAACTCATAAAAAATACCATAATCTAACATCAATAGTAAATCATTTCTCTCATTTGAGTCTTGAATTGCAAAAAATCCCTCAGATGCATTATAAATCTCATAAAATTTAAATCCTTTATTCGAGATAATATTTTTAAATTCATTTTTGTATGGATTAAAACTCACACCGCCATGAAAGTATACCTCTAGGTTACTCCAAATTTCATCAATATATTTTTTACCAGTCTTTTCAAGAAGTTTATTTAAAAGAGTAAGCATCCATGATGGTACCCCTGCCAAACTTCTTACATCTTCATTTAAAGTACCTTTGATTATAGCTTCAATTTTTTCATCCCATTTATCCATTAAAGAGATAGAATTATTTGGAGTACTAATAATTTCTGCCCAAATGGGTAGATTATCGATTAAAATTGCAGATAAATCACCAAAGTAGTTGTTATTATTTTCATAAATCTTTCTGCTTCCACCAAGCCTTAATGATTTTCCTGAAAATATATTTGAATTCTCATTATTGTTAATATATAGACATAACATATCCTTACCAGCCTTAAAATGACAATCTTCTAATGCAGAGTTACTAACAGGAATAAATTTACTTTTTGAATTAGTTGTCCCACTTGATTGGGCAAACCATTTAATATTTTCACTACAAAAAATATTTTGCTCACCCTTAATTGTCCTATCAATGTAATTATAAAATTCCTCATAGGTTCTTGCAGGTACTCTTTCTGAAAAATCTTTATAACTATTTATTGATTTAAAATCATATTGTTTACCAATAAAAGTATCCTTAGATTGATTAACTAGTTTTTTTAGTACTTCGTTTTGAACCTCGTGAGGATACTTCATAAATAATTCAATTTGATGAATTCTTTTTTTTAGCATCCATGATAATACCGTATTGAATAATGAAAATGGCATATATTTATATTATAAAATTAATACAAAAAAATGTTTACAGGAGTTTTAAATAAGATGAGATCAGAAATTAGTGATTCGGTAACTTATTTTTTAGATATGAATAATGAGTTTTTGATTTCAAATTCAATATTAAATAAACATTTAACAATTGATTTTAAAGGTTTTTCTTGCTTAAGTTGCAATTCTGATCAAGAAATTTTTCGTCAAGGACATTGTAAAAAATGTTTTTTTGAATCTCCTAGCACAGCAGAATGGATTATTAGACCTGAACTTAGTAAAGCTCATTTAGGAATTAAGGATAGAGATTTAGATTATGAAAAAAAAATTCAGTTGCAACCACACTCTGTATATTTATCATTCACAAGTGATGTAAAAGTGGGTGTTACAAGAAAATCTCAAGTCCCAACTAGATGGATTGATCAAGGTGCTATTGAAGCAATTGAGATAGCAGAATTACCAAATAGATATTTGGCTGGTATTTGTGAGGTTGAGTTAAAAAAATATTTTAAAGACAAAACAAATTGGAGAACAATGTTAACTACGAACAAGTCTAATATTGATTTGTTAATCAAAAAAAATGAATGTTACACAATTCTTCCAGAAGAAGCAAAAAACTATTTTTTAAGTAAATCTAAGGCTTTAAAAATTAATTATCCAATTTCAAATGAAATCATAACTCCGAAAAGTTTAAACATAAAAAAAATGAAAACCTTTTCAGGAAAATTAATTGGAATTAAAGGTCAGTATTTAATTTTTGAAGACAGTACAGTTTTTAATGTAAGGTCTAATGAAGGTTTGGTAGTTGGTATTAAAATAGATTAAATATCAATTTCTTCATTTATTTCAAGATCAAACTTTTTTCTGAAATAATAAACACCCAAGTATAAAAGAGGAGTGTCAATAAGAGCTACTAATACTTTAAATAAAAATCCAGAAATAAGTAAACCAGTAAACATCTCCCAGGGAAGTGTATTTGTAATACACAATAAAAAAACTACTGTAAAAGTATCTATAAACTGTGATGAGAAAGTTGAAAAATTATTTCTTAGCCAAAGCATTCTTCCCTTTGTTTTTTTCTTCCAATAGTGATATATCTTGATATCGATAAATTGTGCAAACAGATAAGCAAGCATTGAAGATAACACTGCTAGACCTGATAAGTAAAAAACGCTTGTAAAGGTTTTATTATCAACAGGTGATGATTCAATAGCAGGAACTGAGTTTGCAACATATATAATTGATAATGAAAAGAAAGAAGCAAAAATTCCAGCTACAACTATTTTATTAGCATTCTTTTTCCCATATATCTCAGAGATTAAATCTGTTACTAGGAAAGTTATTGGATAAGGCAAAATACCAACTGATAGTTCAAATAAATTAAATCCAAAAAGTGATATATCAAAGGGATACCAGTAAAAAAACTTTTGGAAAATTAAGTTTGATACAACTAATGAAGTTATAAAAATTGCACCTAGATATAAGTATATTTTTTTTGCTAACTCAACTTTTTCAGTATTATTGTAGTCCATTTTATTATAATAAATTTAATTCTTAAGAATTTAATATTGAAAAAAAGAAACGTTTATTTATCAATTGGCTCCAACGTAGGAGATAAAGAATACAATTTAAATTTAGCAATAGAACAAATTGAAGAATCAATGGGTCGTATAGTTAAGATTTCAAATTTTTATAGTAATCCAGCTGAGGGGTTTATTGGCGATGATTTTTTAAATGCGTGTTTGCATATTGAATCAAATTTATCCCCTAATAACCTGATAAACTCCATTTTAAAAATTGAAAATATATTTGGAAGAAAAAGAAAAGTGAATGACGTTTACGAATCTAGAAATATTGATATTGATATTATTTTTATAGATGATATGATCTTGAAAACACAAAGTTTAACTATACCTCATCTTAGAATGCATACAAGACATTTCGTTTTAATTCCACTTTGTGATATAAGTAAAGAAATTTTTCATCCTTTGAAAAATAAGACTGTTAATGAACTGCTTTTGGATTTGCCTGTAAGATTGGATATAATTAAGGTTAATTCTTAATTTGATTTTATGAGATTATAAAATTTCCAAATAACAATTCCAGCAGCTACTGAAATATTAAGAGAATGCTTTGTTCCATACTGGCTTATTTCAATTACTCCATGTGATTTATTTATGACTTCTTGACTTACTCCATCTATTTCGTTTCCAAAAATTAAAGCGTTTTTTTTGTTTGCATCAATTGATTTCAAATCTTTTAGTTTAGAAGACTTTACAGCTTGTTCGACTGACCATATTTTTACCTCTTGACTTATTAAATTTTTTACCAAATTGTTTATGTCATTTATATATTCCCATTCAACTGTTTTTGTAGATCCAATTGCAGTTTTTGTAATCTTTCTATTTGGAGGAGTGGCAGTTATTCCGCACAAGTAAATTTTTTCAATTAAAAAAGCATCTGAGGTTCTAAAAATAGAGCCTATATTATTTAAACTTCTAATGTTATCTAGAATGATGATTAGTGGAGTTTTTTTAATAGATTTAAAAGTTGAAACATCAATTCTGTTAAGCTCAGAATTTTTTAATTTTTTCATTAATCAAAAATAAGTTTTAACTATAAATTATTTGATTTGAGTTCTAAGGTAAGTAAAGAAACGCCATTAATGAAGCAATATCGGGAGATTAAAGAAAAATATCCTGATTCAATTTTATTATTTAGGGTTGGAGATTTTTACGAAACTTTTCATGAAGATGCAATTACTACTTCTAAGGTTTTAGGAATTGTTTTAACCAAGAGAGGATCTGGGCTAAATAAAGAAACTAAATTAGCTGGATTTCCTCATCATTCATTAGATACATATTTACATAAATTAGTAAAAGCAGGACATAGAGTGGCAATTTGTGAGCAACTAGAAAATCCTAAGCTAACCAAGACTATTGTCAAAAGAGGAGTTACTGATTTGGTTACACCTGGTGTTGCATTAAATGATGAGATATTAAATCAGAAGAAAAATAATTTTTTAGCAGCAATTAATTTTAATAAAAAAAATGTTGGGATAGCATTTCTTGATATTTCAACTGGTGAATTCATTTTAAGTGAAGGTTCATTTGATTATTGCTTAAATCTTCTTGAAAATTTTAATCCTAAAGAAATTCTTATTTCAAAAGGTGATAAGAAATTTTTTGAAAACAAAAATATTAGTGAAGAGTACTTCTTTTTTGTCGATGATTGGATGATAAATCTCGACACCTCATTAAAAAAGGTATACAATCATTTTGATGTTAAAACTTTGAAAGGTTTTGGAATTAGTAATAGTAGTTTAGGTGTGATTTCTGCATCTATGATTCTTCATTATTTAGAAGATTCACACAAAAAGCATTTAACACATATAAGTAAGATAAACCCTATTGATAATAAGTCATTTTTATCGATGGATAGATTTACAATTTCAAATTTAGAATTGATCAATTCTAAATTTCCAGGTGGAAAGTCAGTTTTAGATATTATTGATAAAACAATGACACCAATGGGATCAAGACTTTTAAGAAGATGGTTATGTTTTCCTTCAATTGATTTAAATGAAATTCAATTCAGATATGATATTGTTGAAGAATTGGTTAAGTTATCAAGTCCTAATCTTGTTGAAAGATATAATTCAATTATTGATATTGAAAGAGTAGTTTCAAAAATTACGAATTATAAGGTTAATCCAAGAGAATTATTAAGTTTTAAACTTTCGCTTTTAAAGGTTGATGAAATTAAAAAGGAATTAAACAACGCATCAAAAAATTTAAAGCTATTATCGAAAAAATTTAGAGATTCTAATAAGGTCGTTCAATTGATTGAAAAAAATCTCTTTGATGAGTCTCCTGTTAATATAAACAAAGGTAATGTTATCAAAAATGGAATTAATAAGGACCTTGATAATTTTCGTGATGTATTCAATAATAGTAAAATGCATCTGCAAAAAATTTTAGAACGAGAAATTGAAAATACAGGAATAACTTCATTAAAAATATCTTTTAATAATGTTTTTGGTTATTATTTGGAAGTAACTAATGTTCATAAAGATAAAGTCCCGGAAAATTGGATTAGAAAACAAACCCTTGTCAATGCTGAAAGATATATAACAGAGGAGCTGAAGGAATATGAATCAAAAATTTTAGTTGCTGAAGAAAAAATTAAAGAGATTGAGTTCACTGAATATAATAAAGTGATTGATAAATTAATAACACATATTGTTGATTTACAAGATATTGCTAAAATTATTGCATATTCTGATTGTTTATTATCATTTTCAGAAACATCTAAAACTTATAACTATTCAAAGCCTATAATTGATGAGTCTGATACTTTTGAAGTAATTGATGCTCGTCATCCAGTAATAGAACATACTTTAGAAGAAAGTAAATCTTATATACCTAATGATATAAGAATTAATAAAACTGATCAACAAATATTAATGATTACTGGACCAAATATGTCTGGTAAATCTGCTATACTTAGACAAACAGCTCTAATTTCAATATTGGCTCAAATAGGTTCTTTTGTTCCTGCAAAAAAACTCAAAATGGGATTTTTCGATAAGATATTTACAAGAGTTGGAGCCAGTGATAATATTTCACAAGGAGAATCTACATTTATGGTAGAAATGTTAGAAGCAGCATCTATAGTAAATAATCTTAGTGATAGAAGTTTAATTTTATTGGATGAAATTGGTCGAGGAACAAGTACTTATGATGGTATTTCAATAGCTTGGGCCATAGCTCAATTTATACATGATCACCCAACAAAAGCAAAAACTCTATTTGCTACGCATTATCATGAGCTTAATATGATGTGTGATAAATTTAAAAGAGTTAAAAACTTCAACATACAAATTAAAGAAACTGGAAAGGATATTATTTTTTTAAGAAAATTAATTCCTGGTGGAAGTGCTCACAGTTTTGGAATTCATGTTGCAAAAATGGCTGGAATGCCCTCAGAAATCATTAAAATCTCAAAAAATATTTTAAAAAGTTTAGAAAAATCTCATAGTGAAAATAAAGATATTCAAATTGATGAAAGTTCTGAAATGCAATTAACTTTCTTCGGAATGGATAATAAAAATTATGAGGAATTTAAAGATGAATTGGAATCAATTGATACAGATAATATTACTCCCATGGAAGCTCTAGTAAAACTGAGTGAATTGAAAAATAAAATAACAGATGAAAAATAATAGTCTTTTTAATTTTCTTTTTACATTTGCATACCATTTTTGCGAAAGTAGCTCAGGGGTAGAGCATCACCTTGCCAAGGTGAGGGTCGCGGGTTCAAATCCCGTCTTTCGCTCAGAATAATGCTCGGGTGGTGGAATTGGTAGACACGTTGGACTTAAAATCCAATGAGCAGTAATGTTCGTGCGGGTTCAAGTCCCGCCCCGAGTACTTAAAAGGAGGTGTTGTTAAGCATCTCCTTTTTTATTTAAAATCAATTAAAGTATTTTTTGTTCCAAATAAATTCATTGAAGTTTTTACCTAAAGAAAAACCGTAATAAATAAAAATGGCAATTACTGATTTCAGAATAAAAAGAAATGTGATAAAAAATTCAGCACCAGGATTATTCTCATAATAAAAAATATTGCCAGGCACAATAGCTGTAATTAGTAGAGATATAATTGAAATAAAAATTAAAATATTAACTAGATTTTTAAATGGCCAAACTGATAATTTTCTAAAAAAACTCAAGTCATTACCCCATTTGTGAATTAAATAGTAATATCCATCACCAAGACTTGCAAATAATAGTGGATCATCATAGTTTTCTAGTTCAAATAGTTTTGAAGGAGCCATTATCCTTAATTCAAAATTTAAATTGGGATGATTATTTTTAAACTGATCAAGTTTCTTCAAAGCTTCGTTAGGGATTTTACCTTTGAAAAGTTTTACATCTAAAAATCTTAATCTGTAATCAATACAAATTTTTCTAATCTGATTAACATGAAATAGCTTATCGCTATTCAATTTTGAGATATCATATTCTAAACTAAAAAATTGTTGATTTTTACTTGCTGAACTTCTTTTTTTAGCTTTTAAAAGTTCATTTTGAAGATTTGTTTTGGGCAAAATTATTTCCATATTCTAAATTAATCAAAGAGTTTTTTTTTAAAAAAAATTTTAACATTTTATTTTATTATTATAATTTGAAAAAAAAATAATTTAATATTTTTTACTGGAGATATTAACTAAACGTACATTTTCTTCAATAAACTTAATTATTGAGCTTGCAATATTTTTTTTTGTTGCTTTTTCAATTCCTTCAATTCCAGGTGAGCTGTTTACTTCTAAAACTTTACTACCAGAACTTGATCTAATTAAATCAACTCCTGCTAGATTTAGTCCCAAAGC
>NTKN01000016.1 GCA_002457715.1 Cryomorphaceae bacterium MED-G14 | reverse complement strand
ACAAAAATGGGTCTAATTTCTGATATCAAGCAAGAGCTTAGAAAAGTCAATGCCTTAAAAATTAATTACACTACTAGAATTGGAGATTACACTCAGAATCAGTAAAAATTCTACACCTTTATTACATTAGCTGAATACTGTAAATTTATGTTGTACAGGACATTCTTTTTTTTATTTTTTTTCTTAACTGTTAACGCTACATTCTCACAAGAAAAAGATGAGGACCTTTACAGAGAAGATCAGATTTATATTAATTTTTATTATAATTCTTTAAAAAATGGGGTTGAAGAATTTAAAGAAAATAAATTTTCAAGCAGTATTAACTTTGGTTTTATTAGAGATATTCCATTGAATAAATCTGGTAAATTTGCATTAGGAATTGGATTAGGCTTAGGGTTTAATTCTTACAATAATAACCTTAAAATAAACCAAATAAATAATAATCTAAATTTTGAATTTTTAGAAAATCAAAGAGAATATGATAAAAACAAATTCCTTTCTAGCGAAATTCAAATTCCTTTAGAAATTAGGCTTAGAAACTCTTCAATTAATACTTACAAGTTCTGGAGATTTTATGCTGGTATAAAGTATTCTAGACTCCTTAGTTCAAAATATAAGTTTGATTCAGAAAATATTAAATATCAGATTGATGATATTCAGTTAAACCCAGATAAAATAGGTTTAACACTTAATATTGGATTTAATACTTGGAATATTGGTTTATATAAAGCAATTAGACCTTTCTTTGATAAAAAAAATAATAATTTAAGTTCTGATTTAGAAGAGTTTAAAGTTGGATTGATTTTTTATATTCTTTAAAATACTAGCCCTTTTTTTATCAAATTCTCTTTTAAATAGGTTATAAAATAATAGTTTACTAAAATTCTATTATATT
The DNA here is from genome assembly GCA_002457715.1 of Cryomorphaceae bacterium MED-G14. Classification (GTDB taxonomy): domain Bacteria; phylum Bacteroidota; class Bacteroidia; order Flavobacteriales; family Flavobacteriaceae; genus Eutrophosalina. The sequence continues at coordinate 24,364 of NTKN01000016.1, read as the reverse complement.
TACAGACTATATAAACAACTTAAAAAACTAAATTTTTATATCATGAAGAGAATTTTGTCTTTGATGACTGTACTTTTAAGCACATTCATCTACGCACAAACAACTGTAACTGGTACTATTGTCTCCGAGGACAATACATCAATTCCAGGTGCAAATGTTGTATTTGATGCAACTACAGGTGCAGTTTCTGACTTTGACGGTAATTTTACTATTGTTGTCAACGCATCTCCCCCATTTGATTTAACAATTTCAAGCATAGGATTTGAAGCCTCTACTATCAGTGTTTCTGCTGATAATCTTTCTATTGATGTTATCTTATCAGATTCTACTAATCTTTTAGATGAAGTAGTATTATCTGCTTCTAGAACACCTGAAAGACTATTTGAATCACCTGTGACTGTCGAAAGATTTGATTACAAAGACATTGCTCAATCTACTGGATCTAGCTTTTATCAAAGTTTAGAAAACCTTAAAGGAGTTCAAATTAACCAGGGGGCAATGCTTTTGCCTATTATTAATACTAGAGGTTTCTCAACTATTGATAATTCTGGTTTTGTACAATTAGTAGATGGAATGGACAATGCTGCTCCTGGACTTAACTTTGCCGCTGGTAACTTGGTTGGTATAAATGAAATTGATATTCAGAGTGTTGAAATTCTTCCTGGTACAGCATCTGCGTTATATGGTGCTAATGCAGTCAAAGGTATTATGTTAATGAACAGTAAAAGTCCTTTCGACTTCCCTGGATTTAGCGCTTATGTAAAAAGTGGTGTTACATCTTCTGATAATGGTGGAGACAACTCATACTATGATGCAGCTGTTAGAATAGCTAAAAACTGGGATGATAAATTTGCTTTAAAAGCTGTGGTCAGTATTGTTGAGGGTACTGATTGGGTTGCGGGTGATTATAGAGATAGAAACCTTATTGGAGGTGGAGAAACTCCTTTTACCATTGAGGAGCAATCTTTTCTGCCTGGATATAATGGTGTAAATGTTTATGGTGCAGTTGCTCAAACTCTAGACATGACTAATAATTTTATTGCCGGAGTACTGCCTGTTTTCCAGCAGCAGGGTTTACTTAATGCTGCTCAAGCTGCACAGGCAACTGCTGTTTTTCAAAATTTTGCTCCTGATTATTTTGGTATGCAAACAATTAGTAGTACAGGTTATAAAGAAGCTGAACTTCACGATGGTGGAACCTCTAGTTTTAAAATCGATTTAGCAGCACATTATAGAATTGATGGAAATAAAGAATTAATATGGAATTCAAAGATTGGTACTGGGAATACAATTTTCCAAGCAACTAATAGAAATAACTTAAAGAATTTCGGTCTACAACAACACAAATTAGAATATAGAACACCAAAACTAACAGTTAGAGCTTATACAACTATTGAAGATTCAGGAAATACTCACGATATGTTTTTCCTTGGCGCGAGGATTGCAAATGCACAGCCAGGTGGAATTAGAGGTTGGTTCACTCAATATGGTACTGCTTATTTTGGTGCAGCTGCTGCTCAAGTAAATCCAAATCCACAAACAGCTTTAAATACGATTTTGGGAGGTATTATGCAAGGCGTTACAAGTTTCGACGATTTACTAGCTTCAATGGGTAAAAATGATTTACCTGCTCATAAAAATGCAAGATTATTTGCCAACCAAAATATGCTTCAACCTGGTTCTGAAGCTTTCAATAATGCTCTTTACAATGCAACAACAACGCCTATTGGTCAAGGTGGTGCTCAAATTGCAGATCAGTCAAAATCAAACAGTGTTGAGTTTAGTTATAATTTAGGTGATTTAGTACCTACCTTTGATTTATCAATAGGTGGATCTGTTAGAGAGTATATACTTAGATCAAAAGGATCTTTATTTACAGATTATGATTCTCCAATTAAGTTTAACGAAATAGCTTTTTATACTCAAGCTCAGAAAGAACTATTTGAAGGAGCTGTAAAACTTACAGGTTCAGTTAGATACGACAAGAGTCAATTTCTTGAGGGACATTTTACACCAAGAGTTGGTGCTTTAGTTTACTTAAGCCCTAGACATAACTTTAGAGCTTCTTATCAAACTGGATTTAGAAATCCAACTTCTCAAGATTTGCATATTGGATTGGATGTATCTCAAGTTGTTATTATTGGTACATCTCCAGATTCTGTTGATAGATTTAATATGGATCTTGTGGGTGCATCTTCATTGAATAGTTATAATGTTACAGGAAATATGGTTCAGAATAACTCATATACTCTTGCTGCTGCTGGGGGTGTTTTTGAAAAAGCAGAATTAAATAATGTTCAACCAGAATTTGTTAAAACTAAAGAATTTGGTTACAGATACAATGGTAAAAAAGTTTCTGTAGATATTTCTGCCTATTGGAGTAAGTACACTGATTTTATAACTGAAGTACAAGTTATCACGCCATTATATGGAAGTGTTGCTAATTTAAGCGGAGCAGGAGCAGTAGCTGCCGGAGATTTTAGAGCATTTAGCTGGAATACCAATACGAACGATGAGGTTACAACTAAAGGAATTTCAGCTGGAGTTGATGCTAAAATAGGAAAGTTTGATATAGGATCTAGCATTAGTTATAACGAGCTAAAAAGCGATAATCAAGATCCTGATTTTATTTCTTACTTTAATACTCCACCTATTAGAGCTAAATTATCATTTGGTTCTGTCAATTTGACTGAAAGACTGGGTTTTAATGTTTCAGCTAGGTATCATAACGATTTTACATACGAGGGTACATTTTTAACTGAAGAGATTCCAGAGAACCTAACATTTGATGCATCTCTTAACTTCGATGTTCCTGATTTAAAAGGTAAGATTAAAGTTGGTGCTGTCAACATCTCTGGTGATGATTATATACCCTATGCAGGAGGTGGTATGATTGGTAGTACGTATTATGTACAATATACTTTGAATCCATAAAATATATATCAACAAATATTGTTAATAAAGGCGTCTGTTAGACGCCTTTTTTTATGAGTTTTAGCTAAAAATAATTCAATATTCTACATATATTTGCACATCGAATACTAGTAAAACAATAAATCAATCATAATGTCAGAAAAAGTAGGTAAAGTTTCACAAATTATCGGTCCTGTAGTTGATGTATCATTTGATAGTGCAACAACTGATCTTCCCAAGATTTACGATTCATTAGAAGTAAGTAAACAAGATGGATCAGTATTAGTGTTAGAAGTTCAGTCACATGTTGGAGAAGATATGGTTAGAACTATATCAATGGATTCAACAGATGGTCTTGAAAGGGGTGCAGATGTTATTTCTACTGGAAATCCAATTCAAATGCCTGTCGGAAAAGATATATATGGTCGTTTATTTAATGTTATGGGTGATGCCATTGATGGAATGGAAAATTTACCTAAAAAAGGTGATAAAGGATTGCCAATTCACAGGGAAGCACCTGCCTTTGATCAACTTTCTACTTCAACTGAAGTTTTATTTACAGGAATCAAAGTTATAGATTTAATTGAGCCATATGCTAAAGGCGGTAAAATTGGTCTTTTTGGTGGCGCCGGCGTTGGTAAAACAGTTTTAATACAGGAGCTTATTAATAATATTGCAAAAGGACACGGAGGTCTTTCAGTTTTTGCTGGTGTTGGTGAGAGAACCAGAGAAGGTAATGATCTTTTGAGAGAAATGCTTGAATCAGGAATCATTAAATATGGTGACGATTTTATGAAGTCTATGGAAGAAGGAGGATGGGATTTAAGTAAAGTTGACAAAAAAGCAATGGAAGAATCAAAAGCTACGTTTGTTTTTGGACAAATGAATGAACCACCTGGAGCTAGAGCTAGAGTTGCCCTTTCTGGTCTTACTGTAGCAGAATACTTTAGGGATGGAAGTGGAGATGGTCAAGGAAAAGATGTTTTATTTTTTGTTGATAATATTTTTAGATTTACTCAGGCTGGATCAGAAGTTTCAGCTCTTTTAGGCAGAATGCCATCTGCTGTTGGTTACCAACCCACACTTGCTACAGAAATGGGTGCTATGCAAGAAAGAATTACCTCAACTAAAAAAGGATCAATCACGTCTGTTCAAGCTGTTTATGTTCCTGCTGATGACCTAACAGATCCTGCTCCTGCTACTACATTTGCTCACCTAGATGCAACTACAGTTCTTTCTAGAAAGATTGCAGAGCTTGGTATATATCCTGCAGTTGATCCATTAGATTCAACATCAAGAATTTTAACACCTGAAATTTTAGGTGACGATCATTATAATTGTGCTCAACGAGTCAAAGAAATGTTACAAAAATATAAAGAACTTCAAGATATTATTGCAATCCTTGGAATGGAAGAACTTTCTGAGGAGGATAAATTAACTGTTTCACGTGCTAGACGTGTACAAAGATTTTTATCTCAACCTTTTCATGTAGCTGAACAATTTACAGGTATTCCAGGCGTATTAGTTGATATTAAGGATACTATAAAAGGATTTAATATGATTATGGATGGTGAATTAGATCATCTTCCTGAAGCTGCTTTTAACTTAAAAGGTACAATTGAAGAAGCAATTGAAGCAGGTGAAAAAATGATTGCTGAAGCAAAATAATTTTTATGTTTATTGAAATTGTTAGTCCTGAAAAAACCATCTATACTGGAAATATTACAAGTGCTTATCTTCCTGGATCTGAAGGTTTTTTTCAAATTTTAGATAATCATGCTCCTATTGTTTCAACATTAAAAAACGGAATAATTGAATTAAAAGGTGATTTTCAAGAAGATACATCTAAAAACCTTTCTCTTTCGGGACCAAATAGAGCCACCCTTGAAATTGAGTCCGGTGTTGTTGAAATGAAGAATAATAAACTAATCATTTTAGTTGATTAAATTTTTTTTTTTGAACATCTTCAATAGATTTTTCTTTTTACTTTTCTCAATCTCAGTCTTCTCTCAAACTGTTAACCTTGATGAGGTTGTTGTTTTAGACTCAAAAATTAGTATTCCTTTTTCAGTTAAATATAGATCAGTTGAAATAATTGACTCACAAATGATAATTGAAAGTGGAGCCAGAAATTTAATTGATTTACTACAGCAAATTAATGGATTAGATATCAGAAGACAAGGTGTAGCCGGGACTCAAGCTGATCTTTACATAAGAGGTGGTGGTTTTGATCAAACCTTACTTTTGATTGATGGTATGAAAATGGATGATGTTCAGACAGGGCATCATACTTTAAACTTACTATTACCCATACAATTAATTGATCGAATCGAAATAATTAAAGGTCCAGCGTCTAGAATATTTGGCCAGAATGCATATAATGGTGCAATTAATATTGTAACAAAGGAATTGCCAGAAAGTGAAAATAACCTGTTTGAGATATTTCTAGGAGATATTTCATATGGATCAAATGAAAATTTTAATTTTTCAATCAATTCATTATTAAGACTTAAAGATAAGTATAGCTCTTTATTTACCTTTTCAAGGAGTAAATCTGATGGTTATAGATTTAACACTGACTTTGTCAATGATTTTATGTTTTTAAAATCTGAAATTAAAACTTCAAAAAGTCCAATACAAATTATTAGCGGATTTAGTGAAAAAAAATTCGGTGCTAATGGTTTTTACGCTATTCCTACAGCAATTGATCAGTATGAAGAAACTCAAGCTAGTTTTTTTGGAATTAAGACTTTTTTTGAAAAAAATAATTTATTATTTAAACCTAAGTTTTACTGGAGAAGAGGTCAAGATGAATATATTTATATAAGAAACAACCCATCAGTATATAGAAATCTTCATATCTCAAATAAATTATATTTTGATTTTGATTTTTCAAAGTTTTACGAATCTAGCAGTATAAATTTTGGATTAAATTTTTCTAAATCCATCATTTCAAGTAACAATTTAGGAGATCATGAAAGATTTACATCAACACTTTACGTAGACTATAGTATTGAATCAAAAAATAAAAAACTTAAATTTTCACCTGGCTTCTCTATCTCTCATTTCTCAGATTTATCCTTTCATTTTTTTCCAGGATTTGATATTGGCTTTGATTTAACTGAAAAGTTTAATTTATATGCCAATTATGGAAAAACATACAGAATCCCTACTTATACTGATTTATATTATAATGATAGAAATACAATTGGAAATACTGAACTAGAACCAGAGCATGCCATTACTAATGAAATTGGATTTAAATATAATTTTAATAACATAAAGATTTATAGTTCTTATTTTGTTAGGAAATCTAATAATATAATTGATTATGTAAAACAAGCTGAAGAAGACAAATGGAAGGCAACTAATATAAGAAATTTAAATACTGATGGTTTAGAGTTTAATTTCTCTTACACTTTTAATAACCAAAGTAATTTCAATATAGCCTATACATATTTATTTGATGAATCATATGTAAACGATATTAATTTTTCTAAATATTCTATTAATTCTTTAAGACATCAACTAAACTCTAAGATTATATTAAATTATTCAAATAGATTATTTCAGACCTTTATGTTTAAGTACGGTGAGAGGTCTAATAAATCCTCTCACAAAGTTTTAGATAGTAGTTTAAATTATAAATTATCAAATAAAAATTATTTTTTTATTAACGTAAATAATTTATTTAATGAGAATTATTATGAAACTAGCCTTGTTCCTATGCCAGGAAGAAATTTTTTATTTGGCATAATACTTTACTTCGATTAAATTTAATAATCATAATTTATTGGAGTTCATTTATTTTTTTAAAAATTTTATCTTTTTCCCATCCTCTGTATACTAAATAATCGAAAATTTTCTTTTTTCTTATCATAATATTTAGATTTTTATATTTATTGTTTATTCTTTGAAAGAGATTGCAGAATTTTTCTTCATAATCTTTCTCATCCAATTCACTTAATCCTAGTTTGATATTTATATCGGACAACCTCCTTCTTTTTAACTCTAATTTAATTCTATTTCTACCCCAATTTTTGAATTTGAATTTACCTCTACTGAACGATTTTGCAAATCGGGTTTCATTTAAATAGTCTTCATTAATTAGTTCAGTAATTAAACTTTCTTTTTCATCATATGTTGCATTGTAAGAATTAATTTTATTTAACACTTCGTAATGACATCTTTCCTGATATGAACAAAAGTATTGCATTTTAAATTTGAGCTCATTATAGGATAATTTATTTTTCATTTGAAATAAGTTAAAAAAAAAAGCGGCATATAGCCGCTTTTTTTAGTAGTTATTAATTTTTCCTTTAGCATTAAAAAATCTATAGTGTAAATATGTATAAGAATCTCTTGGTATTATTTTAATCCATTTCCTATGGTTATAAAGCCATTTAAATCTTATAGATATCAATCCTTTTGTTAAATATGCAGCAATAAAAGGATGAACGTGCAGCCTTAATTTACTTTTCGTAACGTTTGAATTTTTTAAGATTTTTTCTAAAGAGTTCTGAATTTTATCTAAAATAACTATAGGTGCTTCAATTTTTCCCAAACCATTTGGGTTATCTTCTTTTGTCTTGATGTTCATTTCAGGACGCACCCTTTGTCTAGTCATTTGTATTAAACCAATTTTACTTGGCGGAAGAATCTTATGTTTAGCTTTATCAGATTCCATGACAGTTTTAAAATGATCGAATAGTTTTCTTCTATTTTCAGGATTAACCATATCGATGAAATCTATAACAATAATTCCACCCATATCTCTCAATCTCAGTTGTCTCGCGATTTCCGTTGCAGCAATTAAATTAACTTCAAGAGCTGTTTCTTCTTGATTATTACTTTTATTTGATCTATTTCCGCTATTTACATCTATTACATGTAATGCTTCAGTATGTTCAATTATTAGATAAGCACCTTTACTCATTGAAACAGTTCTTCCAAAAGCTGTTTTTATCTGACGTTCAATATTGAAATGTTCAAAAATAGGTGTATCTGATTTGTAATATTTTACAATGGATTTCTTCTTGGGAGCAATTTGTTCAATGTAATCTTTTACTTCGTAACATAGATTTTTATTGTTCGAATAAACACCAGTAAATTTATCATCAAATAAATCTCTTAAAATTGATGAGGATCTATTTAATTCATTTAAAATTCTTGAGGGTGTTTTAGCTCCTTTGATTTTTTTAGAAAGATTTACCCACTGATTGTTCAAATTTTGTAAATCTTTTTTTAATTCAGCTATTTTTTTACTCTGTGCAACAGTTCTAACAATTACTCCAAAACCTTTTGGTTTTAATTCCTCAATTAAAGATTTTAATCTTTTTCTTTCTTCTTTACTTTTAATTTTTTGAGAAACGGAAACTCTATTCGAAAAAGGAACTAAAACTAAGAATCTCCCAGCAAATGATAATTCTGAGCTAATTCTAGGTCCTTTTGTGGATATTGGTTCCTTGATAATTTGAACGATTAGGGTCTGATTTGCAGAAAGCACATCATCAATCGAACCTTTTTTGTCAATTTCTTTTTCAAAATTGAATTTATCAAGTGAGAAGTTTTTAATCTTTCCTTCTCTAACTAATTTTGTGTATTTTAATAGAGTTTTAACTCTTGGACCTAAATCATGATAGTGTAGAAAAGCATCCTTTTCATACCCAACATTTAAAAATGCCGCATTAAGTCCAGTAATTGTTTTTTTTATACTGGCGATAAATATATCCCCAACATTAAACTTATTGTTGTCTTTCTCTTTATGTAATTCAATAAGCTTTCCGTCATGCAGGAGAGCAAAATCAACCGCTGAATTAATTGAACGAATAATTATTTCTTTATTCACAATTAATTGTTTTAAGTTATACTTTATTTTTCTAAGAATCTCATTTAGAGATTCGATGTCAATGAACTTATATCGTAAAAGAAATTATTTCTTTTTGTGTCTGTTTGATCTACTTCTTTTTTTTCTTTTGTGAGTAGCGACTTTGTGTCTTTTTCTTTTTTTTCCGCTCGGCATAAATTTAATTATTAATTTTTACATCATCAACAAATACCCTTGCAGGTTTAAACGCTGGAACAGAATGAGCTGGTATTTTGATTGTTGTATTTTTAGAAATATTTCTACCAGTTTTTTCAGCTCTTTGTTTAACAATGAAACTTCCAAAACCTCTTAAATACACATTTTCACCTTCACTTAGAGAGTTTTTAACTTCTTCCATAAAATTTTCAATTGTTGCAAGTACTTCATTTTTTTCTAAACCAAGATTAACTGAAATTTTACTTACTAATTCTGCCTTTGTCATTTTTTGTTAATTTGTTATAATATTCGGTTGCCAAATATATAAATTTATATTCTAAAAAATTATTATTATCATTCTTTATTTAATTTAAAAATTATAGGTTGTCAATTAAAAATTTTACAAAAAAATTACTTGTTTGGTATGATTTAAATAAAAGAGATTTACCATGGAGAAATTCAATTAACCCCTATATTATCTGGGTTTCTGAAATAATTCTTCAACAGACAAGGATTGAACAAGGTTTGCCATATTTTAAAAAATTTATTAATAAATACCCTAATGTATTTGAATTGTCCAGAGCTAATCTTGATGAATTGATGAATATTTGGCAAGGGTTGGGTTATTACAGTAGAGCAACAAATATGCATAAAGCTTCTAAAATCATCGTTCAAGAATTTTCTGGTGATTTTCCTGTCAGCTATGAATCACTTGTTAAACTTCCTGGTATTGGAGATTATACAGCTTCAGCAATAAGTTCAATTTGTAATAATGAATGTAAGATTGTAGTTGATGGAAATGTTATGCGACTTTTTAGTAGGTTATTTGATTTAAGAAAAGAAGTTAATAGTATTGGGCTAAAAAATCAAATTAAGTTTATTGGAGATAAGTTAATTTCAAAATCAAAACCAGGTGATTTCAATCAGGCTTTAATGGATTTTGGATCTATGGTATGTTCTCCAAAGAATTATAAGTGTGGTAATTGTATATTTTCAAAAGACTGTATCGCTTTCAAAAATAATACTATAGATTTATTGCCTGTAAAAAAAGCTAAAGTTATGATTAAAACAAGGTATTTCAATTATCTGATTGGATTATCTAATAATGATAAAGTGAAAATTATAAAAAGAAACAAAAAAGATATTTGGCAAGACCTTTATGAGTTTCCTCTTGTTGAGACTAATCACGAAATTGATATATCTGAAACTGGAAAAAAATTTAAAAAAATTAGTTATTTCAATTCTAAAAAAGTAATAAAAAAGTTAACAATTAATCATAAGCTAACCCACCAAAATTTAAATATATATTTTTGGATTTTTAAAACTAATTTTGAGGATAAAAATTGTATTAAAATAAATGATCTTGAATCATACCCTTTTCCCAAACCATTATTTGAAATTATTTCACAAATCAAATAGTAATCTTTACTATATTTGATTAATATGAGCGGATCCTTAAATAAAGTTATGTTAATTGGCAACTTAGGAGATGATATTAAAATGCATCACTTTGAAGATGGTGGTTGTATTGGAAGATTCCCTTTAGCCACCAATGAAAATTACGTAAATAAACAAACTGGCGAAAAAGTAACAAATACAGAGTGGCATAATATCGTTGTGAGAAATAAAGCAGCTGAAATTTGTAATAAATTTTTAAAAAAAGGTGATAAAGTATATTTAGAGGGAAAATTAAAAACTCGAAAATGGCAAGGTGAAGACGGTCAACAAAAATATACCACTGAAGTTCACATCAATGAATTTAACTTTCTAAATAATAGAACCGAGATATCAAACGATAAGATTGATAATCCTGCTATGGAAGTTCCTAAGTCAACTGACAATGCCAGTCAAACTGACGATTTACCTTTTTAAATCTATTTGCATAATAGCTGCTAATGCTTTTTGAATGATGAGAGTTTTTGTGCTTTTATTTTTTGTTTTATCGTGTGACAAGATAGCTGATCTCCCGAAACAAAAGTCATTTTTTGCACCTGATTTTCAATTAACACATTATGTAGAATCAAATATAGGATGTAAGTATAATTTTTTAATAAATTCAAAAGCATTGATTACAAACATAAAAAACTGCAATTATAATATTGAATACAAAAATTTAAATTCTAAAATTTATATTAACCACATTAATTATTTTGAAAATATTGAACTTCTTTTAAACACTTTTGATCAAAAAGTTATTGAAAATTCGAAATTTAGTGATCAAATAATTGAGAGCGAGTATATTGATATTGAAAGAAAAATATATTCCAAGCTTTTTTCATTTGTAGGTGATTCACCATCAAATATTCAATTTTATGTAACAGATATGAGTGATAAATTTATAAATGGGAGTCTTTTTTTTGATGCCAAAACCAATTACGATTCTCTGTTACCATATATTGATTACGTAAGAAATGACATAAAAAAAATGGTTGACTCTTTTAATTGGACTGATGAATAATTATAATCAAAAGTGGATTTTATTGGCGATACTTTCAATCATTTGGGGAAGCTCATTTATTTTAATAAAAAAAGGACTGATTGGATTATCACCTGTACATTTGGGAAGTTTGAGAATAATATTTACGACAATAGTCATTTTATTTTTTTCATTTAATTCCTTAATTAAAATCAAAAAAGAAAAATGGAAATGGATAATTATTACGGCATATGTAGGAACTTTTTTTCCAGTTTATCTTATGGGTTTCGGTCAAACAGAAATTGATAGTGGTTTTGCATCAATATTGACGACTTTCACTCCTATTTCAACTTTACTAGTTGGTATTTTCTTTTTCAATTTATTTTTCACAAAAAAACAAGTTATTGGCTTAGCTATAGGATTGGTTGGAGGTTTTTTATTATTATATGAGGGTAGTCTTAATATCGAATCAAATATTTTCTTTTCAACTTTTATTGTTCTAACTACAATAGGTTATGGTATTTCAGTTAATTTGATTAAAACATATTTAACAGATATTCCACCATCAGCACTAACAGCTGGTATTTTTTTGAGTGTTCTACCACCAGCAATAATTATTCTTTTATTTTCCGATTTTAATAATTTAAATTTTAATGATAAAAACACTATCGGTTCAATAATTTATGTATTTATTCTAGGGGTGTTCAGTAGTGCAATTGCCCAGACCTTATTTAATAAATTTGTGAAAATAGCATCTCCTCTATTTGCTTCAGCTGTAACCTATACCATGCCACTAGTAGCTATTTTATGGGCAGTCCTTGATGGTGAAGAACTGACCATAAAACAATACTTTGCTTCCTTAGTTATTCTATTTGGAGTTTATTTAGTTAATCAAAAGGAGAGGGTTACTTAAAGAATTCATCAGAGATTTCCTCATTAAATTTAACTGACAAAATTTCAAAATCAATTTTTTGAGGTCCTGCTAAAATTTCTCTTTTAAAAGCATATAAAATACCATCAACTTCCTTATAGTCTGAATATTTAGTTATTGATTTAATTGTATTTCCGCCTTGCTGTGTTGACTCTTCTGTCATAATCAAAAGTCCTGACTCTGAATCATAATATCTAAAACTATTATCTTTAACTTTTATTTTATAAGCATCTTTTCCATCAACAGGTCCAAGACTAACTATTTCCATTTCAGAATCATCCATGAATATTTCATCAAATAATCCCTTTTTACTTTTAGAGCTATCAATTTGATCTTTTTGCATAGGTATTTTTTGTCCCATTTGCTCAATATATCCAGATTGTCCATCAAATTTTTGATTCATTAACGTTCCCATTCCCTCAACTGACATGACTAAGGAGCTTAGGTTTGGACTTTTTTCCTTAATAATTGCTTTTGGCTTAAAAGGTGCTCCAGGTATTGTTACATTAGCTTCAATTGAGATAGTTTTAATTGAACTTAATTTTTCTTTACCTCCAATTTCTACAATAAACTTTTCTAGTACACTAGCAACTGTTACTTCAGAACTAATTTCCTTTTTGAAAATTGGTTTGTCAATTGAATTTCCATACTTATCATAGTAATAAACATCAAATTTTTTACCATCAAAAACAATATTTTCTAAATTGTCAGCAATTGATGAGCCTTTTCCAGTTACAACAATTTGTCCATTATAAAGGTTAAAATATTTGTTTGCTGCATTTTTTACATCACTTACAGAAACAGAATTAATATTAGATAAATAATTTTTATAATAATCTTTGTCAAGATTTTGAGTTTCAATTTGAACTGTATAATTAGCAATTGTAGACGGTCTCTCTGTTGCTAAAACAAAATTTCCAAAGTATTTAGCTTTTACATCATTAAGTTCTTTTTCAGTAACATCAATTTCTCTAATTTTTTTAATTTCATTTAGCATTTCAATAACAGCACTATCTGTAACTTCTTCTCTAGTACTAGTATAACCTCTAAATCTTGATTTACTATATTTACTTGATCCGAATGAGGATCTTGCCACATATGTATATCCTTTATTTTCCCTAATTTGTTGCTCAAGCCTATTTTCTGGACCACCGCCTAGAATTTTATTAGCAAGAAGCAATGAAAAATATTCACTATCATTCATTCTCATTTCAATTAGATTTTGATAAGAAACTTCAGATTGAATAGCGTTTGGCATATCAATGAAGTGAATCGCAGTCTTGGAGTTAGAATTTGTCTTGATAGCCTCATCACTTATTTTACCTTTTTTCCATTTTTTGAATAATTTTTCAATCTGATTTATAGTTGAATCTACATCAAAATCACCTATAATAACCATATATGAATTGTTTGGAAGAAAATTTTTATTAAAAAAGGGTTCAATATCATTGAATTTAATATTATTTAGTGATTCGATAGTTGTGTATTCGCTATTTGGATGATTTTTTCCATAGGCAAGAATATTTTCAACTCTTCTTGCAGCTGCAGGAACACTGTTTTCATCAGCTTTTATTCCTTCTTTAAACCTGTCTAATGACTTTGTAAATTCGTCTTGATCAAAAACAGGATTGAATAATCCATCAGCTAATAAATCAATTAAATCTGGGAAAAATTTCGATAAGCATGATCCTGAAGCACCCGAAGCACTCAAATTAAGGTTAGCTCCCATAAAATCAATCTTTTCAATAAATTCATCCTTAGAGATGTTTTTTGTTCCTTTACCCAAAAGGTCTGATGTTAGTAATGAAATTCCAGCTTTTTCACCTTCATAAAGAGGTTGTCTATCGATAAATAGATTAAAAAATACTCTTGGAAGCTTGTTGTTTTTTACTAAAATTAATTTCATTCCATTTTTTAACTCATATTTAATTGGCTCACCCAAGTTAATTTCAGGTGTTGGACCAGATTCTGGAATTGTAGTCCTATCAACTTGACTGAAGCTGATTAAAGTAAATAATGCAAATGCTAGGTATAAAAACTTATTCATAATTTATTTTTCTTTTGGTAAATACTCTATTTCTATTCTTTGATTAGGACTTAAATATTTTTTTGCAACTTCCCTAATTTCTTCACGTGATATTGATTTATAAATATCTAATTGAGTATTTATTAAATTTATATCACCATATAACATATAATAAGTTGCTAATGAGCTTGCAATTCCCTCAAATGAAGAGTTTGAACTAACAAATTGGCTTTCAATTTTATTCATGATTTTTTGGTAATCTTTTTCATCAATTAATTCATTTTGTATCAAACTAATTTCTTCATCAATTTCCTTAGCCAGATCATCCATATTATTTTCACCCATCGGAAGGCAAAAAACAAAATACATTCCATAATCTTCCATCGCAGCGTTAGCAGCTTGAGCTGCTAAAGCCATTTTCTTTTCATCAACGATTTTTTTATAAAGTTTTGAACTTTCTCCATCACTCAAATATGTCGAAATCATATTCAGTACCCAAGAGTCTCTTTGATTTTGAGCTGGAGTTCTATATGCGTATACGTAAGCTGGAATTTGAATATTTTCATCAAAAGCTTGTACTCTTTTTGTTTCAGTAATTGGTTCTTCTTTCTCAAAGTTTCTTACAACCTCATTACCTCTCGGAATTTCATCAAAATATTTTTTTATTAGCAATAATGTTTTATCAATTTCAATATCGCCAGCTACTACTAACACGGCATTATTTGGAATATGATATTTTTTATTAAAACTTTTGTAATCTTCTTCTGTAGCACTATCTAAATGTTCCATTTTTCCAATAACTGTTCCTTTGTATGGATGAACCTTAAATAAATTTTCTGAAATTACCTCTCTGAGCTTTCCATAAGGCTGATTTTCTGAAAGTCTCTTTTCTTCTTTTACAACTTCGTTTTGAGTATCAATACCTAACTGACTAACTTTTGGATGTAACATTCTTTCAGATTCAAGCCATAGAGCTATCTCCAATTTATTTGATGGAAAAACTTCATAGTAGTAAGTTCTATCTGGACTTGTGTTAGCATTATACCTACCACCATTTGAATTTACAATGACATCCCATTGACCTCGTTCAATATTTTTAGTTCCTTCAAAAAGTAAATGTTCGAAAAAATGCGCAAATCCTGTTTTATCAGGGTCCTCATCTTTTGCACCTATATGATACATAACTGACGTTACGACCACTGGCGCGCTATTATCTTTATGTAAAATTACGTGAAGTCCATTATCAAGATCAAATTCCTGAAAATCAACAGATTGGGAATTTAATTGATAAAAAATTATTAATAAAAGTGTTGTTAAATAAAATCTCATATTTTAATATTAATTATATTATACCTGGTACCGTGTTATACAAAGTAGCAAATCTAAAAAAAAATCAGGAAATTTCCCCCTAAATTTAAAAAAAATTAGGGGGACAATCCTTTAAGAAATTTAGAAAGTATAATTTAGTCCAACTGAAATATTTCTTCCCATTTCATGTATACTAAAGTTTTTCAATCTTGATAAATGATCATAGTACTCTTTGTCAAATAAATTATTAATTGACCATCCAAGTGTTAAGTTATTATTTAACAAGTTCAAATCATGTGACCCAGAAAGATTAACCAATAAATATGAATCAGTTTTTGTTTCAAATTGACCAATATTTTGTTTTTTGCCTTTAAATAAAGCTCCAATTTCTAAAGAACTATTATTAAAATCAAATCCAAACGAATGATTTAATGTTATTGGGGCAATCAGCGGTAAGTTTTCTCTTTCAGCAGTTTTTCCACTAATAAATTCAATTGAGGTTTCATGAGAAAGCCACTCTAGTGGAGTCTCTCTTTTATATGAAATTTCGCCTCCAAATAAATTAGCATCTTTTTGAATATATTTATAAACTTGATAATTATCTACATAACTATCAGTAGGGTTTATATATATATAATCATTGATTTTATTGTAAAATAAGTCTAATTCAAATTTTGACTTTTCTGAAAAAGTCATTATTGAAAAGTCAACTTGTAAATTACTTTCAGTGGATAAGTTTTTATCACCTTGTTCATATCTGCCTGTAGCATGGTGAATACCTTCTGAGAATAATTCGCTGAGGTTTGGAGCCCTAAAACCTCTAGAAAGATTGATTCTCATTAAACCTTCATTTCCTAGATCTCTTTTAAGCCCCACAGTAGCATTCAAAGAGCTGTAGTTTTCATTGAAACTAGAAGCTTTAATTTTTCTAAAATCAGTCCTAAATCCTAGCATTACATCCCAAACTTCACCATGTATATGAGTTAATCCGTAAATACCTAAGTCATTTTTGGTAGCGTTAGGAACAAGTTCATCTTCTCCAAGATTAGTGTTTTCTTGATTAACAATATTGGTTCCGATTATAAATTCAGATTTATTATTTTTTGGAAAAATATATTTTAAATCAACAGTTGTTGTGCTTAGGTCCATATCAAGGTGAGCTTCGCCTTCGTGATCATCATCGTAATCTCCATCTTCATCGTCATCATCATGACCTTCTTCATCATGATGCCCAAACTCTTTTCTATTGTTCTCACTGTATCCTAATGTTATTTCTAGTTCTGATCTTTCAAATAGAATATTGTTTTTTAAAGAAATCATAGTATTAGTTAAGTTTTGATAGGATTCCTCCTTGTCTTCATGATCATCGTCATGATCATCATCATCTCCATGTTCATCGTGATTATCTTCATCATGTTCGTCACCATGTGGAACACCAACTTTAATTGAAGAATGACTAAATCTTAAATCTGAAATAAATTTTTCAGAGCTAAATCCTAATCCTGCTTTAATATCAGTGCTTTCAAAGAAAGTTCCCTCAACTACTCCATCTGCATTTTCAAAATCTCCATTGTCAACTAAACTACCTTGAATGATATAACTAAATTTACCAGAGCCACCTTTGATTCCAAGATTATTAGTAAGTCCGCTGTAGTTTGAGTTGTAGTAGCTACCAAATTCAACTTCAAATCCATCGCTTATGTAGTTATCAGGAGATATGTAGATGACACCTCCAATAGCATCACTTCCATAAAGTACAGAAAGAGGACCTTTAATTACTTCAATGGATTCGGTTCCAAATGCATCGATTTCCAATCCATGATCATCTCCCCACTGTTGATTTTCTAGCCTCATGTTGTTTGCATAAGTAACAACACGGTTTCCATACATTCCTCTAATTGATGGTTTCGAAATGTAAGGACCTGTCGATACTATAGATAATCCTGGAACTTTCAGAAGTGAAAATTTAAAATTTTGAGCATTAATCATACTTAGATCACTTAATCTAAGTTTAGAAACCTTAATTACATTGTTTTTAACAGTTTCTTTAAAAGGTGTTGATACAACTACTTCATCTAAATCTTGGATAGGTATTGTATCATTTGCAGATTGCGAATTATTATATTGTAATATAAAGAGTGCTAATATAGCACTCAAATAAATTTTTTTCATTTTAATTATTTAAAGTATTATTTGTAAAGTTTTTTATTTGGTCGTTGACTAAATAAAATAGGGTGGGGCTCTATTTTTTTTATATGATAAATATTGAGCCTCAGAAGATACTTTAATTGTATTAAATAAGTCTTTCTTTATGTAATCAGGTATTGGAGCTGACTCATCAGAAAATGAGTAATCAATAAGATTATTAGTAATATACTCACATGTTAAACATTCAAGATCAGGTTCTTGAAAATTAACACTATCTACTGTGTAATTAGAATGTTCATGAAAAAAGGTGTGTTCTAAGCTTAGTATGCTTGGATAAAGAATTAAAAAGCTAAATAATAAGCTGATTATATTTTTCACACTGTGAATTTAGTTAAAATAAAATTAAAATTTCATTGAAATGCCTATTAAGAAATTTCTAGTGGCTTGTGGATAATAACCCGCACCATCTAACGTAACAACTTCTCCTGGATTACTCCAAGTATCATCATAAGTATAATAATATCCATTAGATATGTATTCAATATCAAATAAATTATTAATCAAAGCTGAAAATATTATTGAATCAAATAGTTTATTAGTTTTTATTTGATAAGTGAAATTAAGGTCATTTATAAAGTAACTTTCAAGCATTGAGTTTTTTGAATCATTGTTACTCATATATTGATCACCTACGTATTTTGATAGTAAAGATAGAGTCGTGTACTCATTCGGCATGTAAGAAAAGATATTAGATGCGATTAAATTAGGCGAAAAAGAAATATTTGTTTTTCCATAATTATAAATTTCACCATTAACTTTTGAAATAATTTCTTTGTTTTTATTTGAACTGAGAGTAAGATTGGTTTGAAACGATGTTTTTTCTGAAAGTTTTAAAAAATTATCAATCTCGATGCCTAATCTGTAGCTATTACCACTGTTGGTTCTTATAGGTGTTCCAACATCATCTAATTCACCTGTTAAAACTAACTGGTTAGAATATAACATATAATAAGAATTTATATTTAATTTAATTTTCTCATTTCTAAATCTCCATCCAAGTTCTAAGTCATTAAGTTCTTCAGGTTTTATTGACAAATTGGATTCATAGTCGCTTCTGCTTGGTTCTCTGTTAGCCCGTGCATAGGAAAAATATAACATAGAATTTGGCTTAAATTTATAGGAAGCACCAAACTTAGGGTTAAAAAAATTGTATTCTTTGTCAAGTATCATGTTGACTAAGTCAGATGTTATGCCTGAGGTTTTGTAATTAACTTTTCGGAACTGTAAATCTGTATAAATCTCAGTTTTTTCCCCTAAATTAAAGGAAGCTTTAGAAAATACGCTAAAATCTTTCTTCTTTCCATTGCCTTCATAATATCTATCTCTTATTTTTCCATTTTGACTAAAAGTTCTAGCCCAGATTATTTCACCAAAGTGATCTCCTGAATAGGAACTGTAAAAACTATTAAAATTGAGATTTAAATTTTTACTATTGTAGTCAACTGAAGCATTTAATACATAGAAATTATTATCTAGCCATCTTCTTCTTATTAAATCAGTAGTGCCCAATTCATTTCCATTGGAGTCAATATCTGATGATAATATTCCTGAATAACCGTCAATTGAGTCATCTTCTCTGTATTGTTCATAATATCCTCTACCATCTGTGTAATTAAGACCTAAATTAGTAGACCAACTTGAATTTAATTTTTCATTCCAATGAAATTGGAAATGATCCTGCTTATAATCATCAATCTCGTTTTCGTAAGTATAGGGATTTTGTCTTCTATTCTCCTTTATCTGATCACTTGTTACACCAAACCAAGCTTGATATCCTCTTTCGTGTCCTCCAAATGTTAATGCTTTTATTAATGTATTTTCATCACTATACGATCCTTGAATAAAATAAGATTTTAAGTCTGAAAAGGCTCTGTCAACATATCCATCAGAATTTATTTTGGACAATCTACCACTTAATTCAAAATTATTGATCAAACCAGTACTGAACTTAATCGTATTTTTAAAAGTATTGTAACTTCCAATTGAACTAGAAATTGTAGCAAATGCAATATCAGAAACAGCATCTGTTAATATGTTAATGCTAGCTCCAAAAGCTCCGGAACCATTTGTAGATGTTCCTACTCCCCGTTGAACCTGAAGATTTTCAACCGAAGATGAAAAATCTGGTAAATTAACCCAATATGTACCATGTGATTCTGCATCATTGAATGGAATACCATTAATGGTAATATTAGTAGACTGAGGACTAACTCCTCTAATCCTTATTCCAGTATAGCCAATACCAGCACCAGCATCTGAAGTTGTTACAACGGAGGGCAGATAATTTAATAATATTGGAAGATCTTGACCTAGATTTCTACTAGAAATATCTTTTTTTGTTACGTTTGAAAAACTTATTGGTGATGAAAATTTTGCTCTAACTGCTTGAACTATGACTTCATCTAATTTTTGTTCTGTTCCTTGTATGGTATCTTTTATTTTCTCTTGTGAAGAAATAAAATTTGAAAATAAAAATACCGTTAAAATAATTTTTTTCATAAATATTAAATTAACGGGATTCTCTAGTTGAGTGTCATTATCCCTTACAAAAATTACTTTGTCAGGTTCAATGGGTATAATCTCAGCCGAAGCACCCCTTCTATACTTTAAAATTAAATAAATTATTTATAATTCTGATAGCTTTTTCTTTTCTTTCTTTGAAATTTCCACTGATAATTTCAAATTTTTTATCATTTTCAATTAAAGCTTTCATGAAAGAGTCAAACATTTCTTTTCTTTCATTTGGTTTATCTCTCAAATCGTCTTTGACCCATGGTACATCAATGTTCATTAATAAGTACAAATCATAGTGATTTAATAAAGCATATTTTTTTAAAAGAGGATCACAATGGTTAAAATATATTTCTGAGTATACTTTTGTTGTTAATAAATCTGTATCACAGAAAATAATAGAATTTTTTATCGAAGCTTTATTTTCCAAATTCATTTGTCCTTTTGCAATAGGTAGCATATCATCAATTTGACAAATAGATTTATTAAACTCATATTTTTTTTGTAGATATTCTCTAGCATATTCCTCAATAAAATCTGTTTTAAAATGAATAGCTAGTTCTTTAGCTAGAGTGGATTTTCCTGTAGATTCCGGTCCAAATAGGACAACCTTTATACAGTCAGATTTTGTTTGTTGTAAATATTTTTCCATTCGTAGTAACCTGCAATGGCTATTAATGTAAATATAAAATATTGTAAGCTAGTAAATGCAAGACCTTTATGCGCATATAGAGGAATTGATATGATATTTGCAAAAATCCAAAAGTTCCAACTTTGAACTTTTCTTTTTGCCATTAACCACATTGCAGCAAAGAATACAGCAGTGGTTAAAACATCTATATATGAAACAAAAGAATCCCACTTTTGAAATAAAGTATAAACTAGAGAAACAAAAATCGATGATGATAAAATAAGTATGGCAATAATTTTTTTATCATATGTATTTATAACTGAAATAGGTGCTGGTTTTTCATTATTTCCTCTAGACCAATAAAACCAACCATAGATACTCATTATAAAATAATAAGCATTAATCATCATATCACCTAGTAGTGACCACTTAAACAATAAATAAACAAAAATTGAAGTACTGATCATACCTGTTGGAAAAACTAATATATTATTGTTTTTTGAGTACCAAACACTTAGAAAGCCAAAAATTACGGCAATTACTTCAAAGTATATATCAAGTTTATCATATTGAGAATATTGGTTAAAAAGTTCTTTTAAAAAATCAATCATTTGAAAAGACTATTGTACAAATATAGTTTGGATCCAGTAATAAATTACATGTATATAATTTATTGTAGTTGAATTTTTGAACCAAGGTTTTAGCATTTTTTTCTTCTTTATTAATTGATTCAACAAATATTTCGTTCTTAAAATTTAAACCAGGAGTTTTTTCAGCTTTATATACAGATTCTTTTAGACACCAAATCAAAATCAAATCATTTAATGATGAAGAATCAATTTGTTTAACATCTTTATCATTTATGAATTTATCTTTGATATTTAAAATATTATTTCTGTATGTTTCAATATCAATACCGCATTTTTTTTTTGAAATTAGTATGGTTGAATAACCCATACAATGACTAATAGAAATATTAGTTCCTGTTTTTAATTGTGGAGCTCCATCTTTAAAATAGCTGAGATCATTGGGGTTGATTTTGAGTAATCTTAATAAATATCTTACAGAAAGAAACTCAATTTTTTTTATACTATTTTTTTTAGATTTTATTATCTCCAGTTCTTTATCAGTAAGAGAAAACTTTGATAAAAAGAATTTTTCATCTTCATTGATTTCCCAAATTAAATGGGTAAAGTTTTCATCAGTATATGAATGGGAAAGAGGCATTAGTCCCCTAAAGATATAATGTTTTGAATAATTAGGAAGTTGGTTCTATTGAAACGAAAGATTTGTTATCCTTCTTTTTTGTGAATTTAACTATGCCATCAACCTTAGCATGCAGAGTATGATCTTTTCCAATATATACATTATCACCAGGTTTATGTTTTGTTCCTCTTTGTCTAACAATAATGTTGCCGGCAATTGCAGATTGACCTCCAAAGATTTTAACTCCAAGTCGTTTCGATTCTGATTCTCTTCCGTTTTTAGAACTACCTACACCTTTCTTATGAGCCATTTTATTTTATTTTTTAGATGATTTAGCTGTTTTTTTAGAAGCAGTAGCTGTTTTTTTAGCCGGTGCTTTTTTTACAGCAGGTTTTTTTACTTCAGCTTTTTTAACTTCCTTGGATTCAGTTTTTTTTGCTACAGTTTTTTCATTAACATTTTCTATTAGGATTTCAGTAAGAGCTTGTCTGTGTCCATTTTTTACTCTGTATCCTTTTCTTCTCTTCTTTTTAAATACAATAACCTTATCGTCCTTTAGGTGTTTTAAAATTTTAGCTTGAACTGAAGCTCCTTTAATATTAGGACTGCCGACTGTGATCTTAGATCCATTGTCAAGCATTAAAACATTATCAAAAGTGATTTTTTCACCTTCTTTACCTTGTATTCTATGTACAAACAATTTTGAATCTTTTTCAACCTTAAATTGTTTTCCTGAAATTTCTACTATTGCATTCATATGCTTAAAGCGTGTGCAAATATACAAGGATTACTAAAATATCCCAATAAATTTTAAAATTGTTGATTTACTTAAAATGATTTTATTGAATTAATTATAAATTCTTAATGAGTTTCCGCTTTTCTCAGTAAAATAGGGTACCATAGGGAAAGAATTATTTGTATTTATTTTTAATGGTTGTCCATTTGCTAAGCTGTATAGATTAGAGTTGCATTTACATTCTGCTTGAAGTCCTTTAATCTCCATTGTACTACAATCTGAAGGTTTTTCATTAGGACAACTAGCTTCCCAAGCTATAATATTATCATTAAGATTAAATAGAATTACACCTTTAACTCCCAGACCATTGATATAGAAAGAGCCACCATTATATTTCAAATCATTGTAGAAAGGTAGATTTATATTTATGATTTTTTCAAATCTTACATCAGGTATAAATGGATTGTCATTATCATTACTTTTTTCACATGAGAATATTATTAGCGTTAGAACAATTAATCTAAGAGCATTTACCATATTTGAAAATTAATCAAAATGTATAATTTAAGGAAATTTACATATATTTGATTGATCCCTCGTGTAGGGTTTTTTTTTTAAATAAAAATGAGTTTTTCGTATTATACAAAAGAAGGATTACAAAAGCTAAGAGCTGAACTAAATCAACTTAAAGATGTTGAAAGACCATTAGCTTCAAAAGCTATTGCTGAAGCTAGAGATAAAGGCGATTTGAGTGAAAATGCTGAATATGATGCAGCTAAAGAAGCTCAAGGTTTATTGGAACTTAAAATTTCAAAAATGGAAGAAACTTTAGCTAACGCTAGGTTAATTGATGAATCTCAGTTAGATAACTCAAAGGTTCTTGTTTTGTCCAAGGTGAAAATAAAAAATACTGCAAATAATATGGAAATGGAATACCAGTTAGTTGCAGAAAGTGAGGCAAACTTAAAAGAAGGTAAAATATCTGTTAATTCCCCTATAGGAAAAGGCCTTCTAGGAAAATCAAAGGGTGAAATTGCCGAAATTTCAGTTCCTAATGGTAAAATACAATTTGAAATACTTTCAATATCAAGGTAATATTCATTGGAAACTGTCTTTACTAAAATAATCAAAGGGGAAATTCCAAGCTACAACGTTCATGAAGATGATAATTGCTTAGCTTTTTTGGATATAAATCCAAATGCATATGGACATACTCTTTGTATTTTAAAAAAACAAATAGACTATATCTTTGATTTAAGCTCTGATGAATATGGTCTATTAATGAATTTTTCACGAAAAGTTGCTTTAGGAATTGAAAAAACTGTTGATTGTAAAAGAATTGGTATGGCTGTGGTTGGTTTAGAAGTTCCACATGTTCATATTCATCTTATTCCAATTAACTCAATGAATGACATGAACTTTTCAAATTCCTTAGACTTAAAAAAACAAGATTTTG